>JBOHCW010000668.1:0-25519 GCA_050725375.1 Actinocrinis sp.
CGGCACCGCGGCATCCGGCCGCCGAGGAGCCCGCGGCGCGCCAGCGCCAGGCGGGCGCCGGTGCGGCGTACTCGGACGCGCTGTTCGGCCCGGTGGGTCCGCACAAGGACCGGCTGCGCGGCCAGACCGACCAGCAGGCCGTCAACGACGGGGTGACCCCGGGCAAGCGGGCGACCGTGCCGTCCTGGGACGAGATCGTCTTCGGCACCCGGCGGCGCAAGGGCGAGTAGCCGGCGGCGCCGACTAGGTGTCGATCGAGCTGTGGATCAGCGGCCTGTGCCTCCCCGAAGAGGTACAGGCCGCTGATCTGTCACGGGTCTTTCCGTCAGGGGCCTTGGCTTGTTCCCCGGCCCGGGACTAACCGCCGCTCAGGCGAACAGGCCCGAGGCGAAGTAGTCCGACGCGTCCTTCACGCCGGGTACGACGAAGAAGTAGCCGCCGCCGGTCGGCGAGATGTAGTCCACCAGCGGCTCGTCGATCAGCCGGGTCTGCACCGCCTCGAACTGGCGCACCACGTCCTGCTGGTAGCAGGCGAAGACCAGGCCGACGTCGAGGTTGCCGTTGTCGTCGACGCCGCGGTCGTAGTTGTAGCCGCGGCGCAGCAGCCGCTGGCCGTCGGTCTTCGCCGTGCGCGGGTTGGCCAGCCGGATGTGCGCGTCCAGCGGGATGATGTTGCCGTCCGGGTCGTGCGCGTACTGCGGGATGTCGCTCTCCACCGCGCCGGACAGCGGGGCGCCGGTGTCGCGCCGGCGACCGAACATGTTCTCCTGCTCGGTCAGCGAGACCCGGTCCCAGAACTCGACCAGCATCCTGATGATCCGGATCACCTGGTACGAGCCGCCGCCGGCCCACGAGGGCTCGCCGTTCGCGCCGCCGTGCGTCCAGATCAGGGCGCTGGTCTCGGTCTCGGAGGTCACGTCCGGGTTGGCGATACCGTCCTTGAAGCCGAGTTGGTTGCGCGGCGTGCCGGTGGGCCGGGAGGGCGACTGGAAGCCGTCCGCCTTCCAGTTCGGCTGGAGCCACTGCCGCGTGTGCTTGGCGAGGTCGCGCAGCGCGTGCATGACGGTGTCGCGGTTGTCGGCGCAGATCTGCAGCGACAGATCGCCGTGCATCTCGGTGGAGCCGCCCATGTTGTCGTTCGGGAAGATCGGCATGGCCGCCAGCTTGGCCGGCTTCTTCGCGGCCAGCCCGTAACGCCCGTCGAACAGGCTCGCCCCGACGCCGACCGTGATGGTCAGGCCGTCGGCCGGCACGAGCGGGCCGAGGGTCGAGCTGTCCGAGGGCGGGGAGGCCACGCCGAGATCGGCCGGCCGGCCGCCGGCGGTCAGGAACCGGGCCCGTGTGGTCAGCTCCTGGAACATCTTCCGCAGATCGGCCTGGTCGGTGGCCAGCACGTTGAAGGACACGAAGGTGGCGGCGGCCTGCGGCTTGGTCAGGATGCCGGCCTGGTGCGGGCCGTGGAACGCGATCGAGCGGCCGCTGCCGGAGCCGGACCGGTCGGCGGAGGACGACGAGGACATCGCCTGCGCGGTGCCGAACGCCCCGCCGGTCACCGCGGCGGCGCCGACCGCGCCCACGGCCGCTCCGCGCAGGAACGAGCGGCGGCGCAGCGCGTGGTGGAAGTCCGCGGCGGCCTGATCGGCAGGGGCCTGATCCATACCGGCGGCGAAGGGGCAGCCGCCGGTGCCGGCCGCGCCGCCGCCGGTCGGCTGGTCGGCCCCGGCTGCGTCGGATCCAGTGTTCTCAGTCATCGATCATGCCTCTGTGGTCGCGAGTGCGGCGCGGGTGCGCGGGTACGGACTTTCAGCGAAGGCTGTCACGCGCTGCTGCGCTCCTCCAGCAGGGTGGGCACCACCGACAGCTGCTCGAGCAGCGCACCCACGTCCCCGTCGATCTTCTGCCGCTGCGCGGCGGTCAGCCGGTCCGGCGCCGTCCACGAGCCGTCCGGGCGGTGCTGCGCGTTCAGGTCGCCGGCCACCGTCTGAATCCACGCATTGATGGACGTGACGCCCTTCGGGTCGCGCGCCTGCATCAGCCCGATCAGGGTGCTGAGGACGACCTGGGTGCCGTGCAGGTTCGCCGAGACGGTGGCCAGCGCGGTGCCGCTGCCGTAGTCGGCGATCCCGGTCAGCTGGAACTGCAGCGCGTTCTCCAGGATCTCGTGCGCGCGCAGCGGCAGGTCGTTCGGATCGGTGGTCTGGGTGGGGAACGCCTTGATCAGGCCATTGATATCTGATACCAGCCCGTCGCCGAACGGCCTGAGCTCGGCCGCGGACTGTCCGTGCCAGAGCCCGTACTCGATTCGGTGGAACCCGGTCCAGGACTTGTCGTCCACCCCGCCCTGCAGGCCGGTCGCCCGGCCGTCGATCTTCCCGTCGAAGTCCGCGAAGGTGCCGTACGCGGCGCCCAGGCCCTCGTAGTCCAGGTGCGCGGGCAGCCAGTGCGCCCTGGCGGCGGCCAGGTTCCCGGCGTCCAGGTCGGCGGCCAGCTTCCGGCTGTCGGCCAGCAGGATCGGCAGGTTCTGCTGTACGTAGGCGCGGTAGTCGGACACCGGCTGCTGCATGTCGAGGTCGGTCACCGGGGCGAAGCCGGTCGCCGAGCCGGACGAGCCGCCGCCGATCTTGTACGTCTTCGACGTGAGCGCGGTGCCGTCCAGGAAGGCGCAGCGGAACGCGTACGAACCGGCCGACAGCGTCACGTTCATCGGCCGCACGGTGCCCGGCGCCAGGTTCTCGATCTCGGCGAAGACCGCGTTGTTCGCCGGGTTGATCAGGAACAGCTCGACCGTGCTGTGTCCGTTGTTGTTCAGGCTGAAGCTCTGCGCGCCGGCCGCCGGGGCGTTCCAGCCGGTGCCGCAACTCTTCTCGCTCAGCGCGATGTCGTTGGCGGCGGCCGACTTGTCCGCGCCGCCCATGAAGACGATCGCGGCCGCCGCGCCGACGGCCGGCACGGCCACGATCGAGGTGCCGACGGCCCAGCGCGGCATCCGGCGCGCGGCCTCGCGCCGCGCCTTCGCCTCCCGCTTCGCGGCGATACGTGCCGCGAGCGCCTGCTCGTCCGCGAGCCGCGCCGCCGTACGCCGCTGCTCCCGCGTGAGCGCGACGGCCGGCCCGGCAGTCGAAGAGGACGCCACCGCGGCACCGGCCGGCGCGGCGGCGGAAGCCGGCGACGTACGCACACCGCGTACGAACAGGAACATCGTGATCGGCAGGTAGAGCACGTATCCGGCCACCTGCAGCCAGGTCATGGCCGGCGTGAGGTTCAAGGTGCCCGAGATCAGCGTCGCGTACCAGGAGCCCGAGTCGATCGAGGCGAGGTTGAACGCGTACGCCGTGTGCCCCGGGATCAGCCCGCTCTCCTGCAGGTCGCCCAGCCCGTACGCCAGCACGCCGGCCGCGATCACGATCAGGACCGCGCCGGTGGCGGCGAAGAACCTGGTCAGGTTGATCTTCAGCACCCTGCGGTACAGCCCCCAGCAGGCCGCCACCGCGAGCACCAGGCCGATCGCCGCGCCGATCACCGGGCCCTGCGACTCCCCGGCCGACTTGGCGGTGGTCCACAGGAACAGCGAGGTCTCCAGCCCCTCACGCGCCACCGCGATGAACGAGGTGACCGCGAGCACCCCCGCTCCGCGGCCGAGCGCCTCGGTGACCCGTGCCTTGACGTCGCCGGAGAAGCTGCGCGCCGAGCGGCGCATCCAGAACACCATCGCGGTCACGAAGCCGACCGCGACCAGCGAGAGCACGCCGCCGAAGTTGTCCTGGCCGGCGGCCGGCAGGTCGGCCGCGGTGAAGGTGAGCACCGCGGCGAACGACAGGCTCAGCGCCAGCGCCGCGCCGACCCCGGCCCAGACCTGGCCGAGCCGCTCGCGGTGGCCGGCCCGCACCAGCGTGGCGACCAGGATGGAGACGATCAGCCCCGCCTCCAGGCCCTCGCGCAGGCCGATCAGAAAGCTGGGAAAGGCGTCATTCCACATGTCCGGCGGGTCCTCGGTCGGTCGGCGGGGCTGGCTGGCGGGACGGCGCACTTCCCGCGGCCGGACATGGTGCGTACGGCTGCCACACTCCGGCCTACCAACTTAGGCAAGCCTAACCATAGCGTGCCGAGCGGCCGCCGCCACAAGGGCTCCGGGGTAAACGGCCGGTGTGATTCCGGTGACAGCGCGGCGGTGGCGGGCGCGCCGCCATGCCGCCGCCAGGCATCCGTCGGACAATCACAAAAAAGGTTCCGCGCGATGTATCAGGACGCCTCCGGCCCCGCTCTTGTATGTCGACCGTCCCGGGAAGGGGAGAGCCCGGAGTTGGTCAGTGTGGGGTGGATGCTGGGGGACCGTCCCGGCGCCTGTGGGGGATTGACAGACAGGCGTCGGGACGGCTGCACGGGGCGCGCCCTTCTTGTCAGGACGTTACGGGGGTACGGCCTGGCAGGGTCGGCGCGTCCCGTTCAGTCGCGCGGGCCACGGGCATATCCGAGATCGAGGCAGACGTGCTAAGCCTCGGGCTGGCGACGACGGACTGACTCGAAAGGGAACGCAGGATAATGAGCGTCGATTACGAAGCGAGACTGGAAAGGCTGCTCGCCAGGCACGGCGACATCGTGCTCGCCGAGAGCACGCACGGCGCCGCGACGCTGCACCGCAGGGACCAGATCCTGGTCCCGCTGCACCAGGCCGACCGTGCGCACCAGGCGGCCGAACAGTGGACCGAACAGCGCGAGGACCTGCCCGAGGTCGGCGTCACCCGGCTGCGCCTGCGCGCGGGCTCCGGGGTGGACCTGCCCGAGCTCGCGATGCAGTTGCGCAACCACAGCGACGGGACGATCACCGCCTCGCTCAACCACATGCTGCAGGCCGCGCCCGACTACGGCGGCGGCCCGTTCAGCCTGCCCCAGCCGGCCGCCGCGGTGCCGAAGCCGGCCGGCGAGAGCACCCAGGGCCGCCGCCCGCTGGCCGCGATCCTGGACACCGGCATCATCAAGCACCCCTGGTTCGCGGACACCGACTGGTTCGCCCTGGTGACCCCGGACCAGCTCGACCCGATCCCGACGGGCTCGCACTACGAGCCGGACGCGCAGACCGGCCACGGCACCTTCGTCGCCGGGGTGCTGCTGCGCCAGGCGCCGGGCGCCTTCCTGATGATCGAGCGGGTGCTCGACGACGACGGCCTGTGCGACGAACTGCACCTGCTGCGCAAGCTCGCCAGCCTGCACCGGCGGATCAACGCCGCCGGCGAGACCCTGGACGTGCTGAACATGTCCCTGGGCGGCTACACCTTCGACGACCGGCCCTCGCCGCTGGTGTCGGACGCGCTGGCGAAGTTCGGCAAGCACACCGTGGTGGTGACCGCCGCCGGCAACGACGGCGCCGATCGCCCGTTCTGGCCGGCCGCCCTCAAGAGCTGCGTCGCGGTGGCGGCGCTGGAGACCGACGACCGGTTGGCCGGCTACTCCAACCGCGGCTGGTGGGTGGACGCCTGCTCGGTCGGCACCGACGTGACCGGCCCCTTCATCACCGACACCACCCCGGACGGGCGCAAATTCAACGGCTACGCCCAGTGGTCCGGCACCTCCTTCGCCGCGCCCCGAGTGGCCGGCGCCGTCGCCAACCTCATCGCGTCGAAGCAGCTGAGCGCCTCCGAGGCGGTCGACCTCCTGCTGGACCCGGCCACCCGGCCGACCCGGCCGGAGTACGGCGTGGTGGTCGAGTGACCCATCCGCTCGATACCCTTTCCCGCGCAGATCTTCAGGTCGGCGCGGGAAAGGGCATGACGGTGGAGGACGACGAGACAAGCACGGCGGACCTGATCGCGCGCGCGACGGGCGGCGAGCAGAAGGCGTGGGACCAGCTGGTCGCGCGATTCTCCCGGCTGGTCTGGTCGGTGGCCCGCGGCTTCCGGCTCCCGGACGCCGACGCGGCCGACGTGTACCAGACCACCTGGCTGCGGCTGGTGGAACACCTGCGGTCGATCAACGACGCGGACCGGCTGGCGGGGTGGCTGGCCACGACGGCGCGGCGCGAGGCCATCAGCGTGCTGCGCAAGCGGGACCGGGAGGTCCCGGTGTTCGAAACTCCGGACGAGGAGGACGGAGACGAGGAGCAGGACCCAGAACGACGCACGATCGTCGCGGACGAGTACCGCGAGCTGTGGATCGCGTTCGCGGGCCTGTCCGAGAAATGCCGCGGTCTGCTGCGCGTTTTGGCGGTTTCCCCGCTGGAGAACTACGCGCAGATAGGGGCGGCGCTACGCATGCCCGTCGGATCGATCGGCCCGACCCGGGCGCGCTGCCTGGACCGGCTGCGGGCCAGGCTCGCGGCCACCTGACCGTACCCGCACCACCGCACGGCCACGACCGGCACACCTCAACGGGGGGAGAAGGAACCATGGAGAGCAACCGATCACTGGGCCAGTCCATCGAGGACGCCAAACTGCTCAGACGCGTGGGTGTGATGTTCGATCACCTCGATCCCGTGCCGGACGCGGTGCAGGCCGCCGCGAGATCGGCGTTCGCGTGGCACGACCTGGACGCCCAACTGGCCAGCCTGGTCGACTCCGAGCAACTGGTCGGGTCCTCGACCCGCGCGCACGGCGAGCACCGGCTGCTGACCTTCGAGGCGCCCGGGGTGACCGTGGCCATCGAGGCGACCGAGGTGAACGGCGCGCGCAAGCTCATCGGCCAGCTCGTGCCCTCCGGCCCGCACCACGTGGAACTGGAGACGGCAGCCGACGCGGGCCGGCAGCTGATCGCTCCCGTGGACCATCTGGGCCGCTTCTCCCTGGCCTCGGTGCCAGCCGGCTTGATCAGGCTTCGGTGCACCCTGCCGGACGGCGCTCAGGTCGTGACTGAATGGCTCGCCACCTGAGAAGCTGACTCAGTGACCACAGCGCCCGGCGACTCAGACTGCGCAGATCCCCGCCTCGGGGAGGCTCTGGCGCTGCTTGAGGAGGTCACGCGCAATCCCCGCGGAGCGAGGGACCGCGCGTTGGCACTGGTAGACGCGGTGCCGCACGACGAAGCCGCCTGCGTCGCGCTGCGGGCGCTGGGGCTGGCCAACACCTGGCTCGGCGACCTGTCCGCGGCACGCGCGGCTCTGCGCAGGTCGGTGGCCCTGGGCGAGCGCAAGGGGTACCGGCTGCGCACCGGACAGGCGCGCACCTCGTTGCTGGTCAGCCTCGCGGAGGCCGGCAACATCCAGGCCGCGCTCGCCGAGGCGGCCCTCGCCGAAGCCTCGTTCGCCTCGCTGCCCTCGTTGCCCGAGGGGCGTCTGGAGCAGGCGCGGCTCCAGGTGAACCTCGGCCTGGTCTTACAGCGCACCGGCCGCAACACCGAGGCGCTGGTCTGCTTCGACAAGGCCGAACCGGTGCTGCGCGATCGCGGCGACGCGAACTGGGAAGCCATCATGCTCAACCTGCGCGGCATCCTGCTGGCCTACCGCGGCAACCACGCGCAAACGACCCGGGATCTGACCCGGGCGGCCCAACTCGCCGCACAGCACGGCTTCGAAGCGCTGCACCACCGGGCGCTGTGCAATCTCGGCTTCGCCTCCCTACGCGCCGGCGACCTGCCCAACGCGCTGCGCGTCCTGGACGAGGCACGCACCGTCGGCGAGAAGTTGGGCCGGCCGATCGAATCCGTGCTCTCCGACCGCGCCGACGCGCTGCTGGCCGCCGGGTTGCCGCACGAGGCCCGCCAATACGCAGAGCAGGCCGCGCAAGGGCACGAGCGCAACGGGTTCGTCCTCAACGCGGCCGAGGCGCGGCTGTCGGCGGCGAACGCGGCGCTCGCCGCCGGTGACCCGTCCGCCGCAGCCGATTACGCGCATAACGCGCGCGGCGCCTTCACGCGGCAGCGGCGCCCCGGGTGGGCGGCCGAGGCGCGGTTCGTCGAGCACGCGGCGCGGTTCGCGGCCGGGGAACGCACCGTCCGGCTCTTGCGCGACCTGGTGCGTAACGCGGCGCAGCTGGAGCAGGCCGGCTGGCTGGTCACTCCGCAGGAGAGCAAGCTGCTGGCCGCGCGCACGGCGCTGGCGGTCGGGCACGCGTCCGAGGCCGAGGAACTGTTCACGCGCGTGGCCTCCGCGCGCGGAAACGGCCCGGCGCGGCTGCGGGTCGTCGGCTGGGAGGCCGAGGCCGCGCTGCGCGGGACACGCGGCGACAATGCCGGCACGGGCCGGGCCGTGGACAGCGGGCTGCGCGTGGCGGCGGACTACGTGGCCACGCTCGGCGCGACCGATCTGCGCGCCGGCGCGGCGCTGCTGGGCGCGAACCTGGCCGAGACCGGACTGCGGCTGGCCCTGTCCGGCGGCTCGGCGCGCCAGGTGCTGGTGCGTTCCGAGCAGTGGCGCGCGGCCACGCTGCGGCTGCGGCCGGTGCGCCCGCCGGACGACGAGGCCTTCGCGTCCCGGCTCAGCCGGCTGCGCGCGGTCATGATGCAGATCAACGACGACGGTCTGGCCGGCAAGAACGTGCGCGGTCTACAGACCAGCCGGATGGCGCTGGAACAGGAGGTGCGCGAGCTGGCCCGGCATGCGCCCGGCGGCAAGTTCGCGCCCGAGCCGCGCCTGGACCTGCGCGCGCTCAAGGAGCGGCTGGGCGAGTGGGCGTTGGTCGAGTACTTGCGTGTGGAGGACTCGCTGCACGCGGTGAGCATGGTCGACGGACACGTGCGGCAATATCACCTGGGTTCCTACGAAAAGGTGCTCTCCGAGGTCGACTCGATGCGTTTCTCGCTCGGCCGCATGGCGCTGCGATACGGCTCCCCCGCCGTGCAGCAGGCCGCGAACAACGCGTACGAATACGCGCGCACCGCGCTGGACGACGCGCTGGTGCGCCCGATGGCCAAGCGGATCGGCGACCGCCCGCTGGTGCTCGTGCCGACCGGTTCCCTGCACGCGCTCGCCTGGCCGGTGCTGCCGTCGCTGACCGACCGTCAGCTGACGGTCTCTCCGTCGGCGCGCACCTGGCTCACGGCCGCGAGCGCGCCCGCCGCGGCGTCGCAGGACCCGTTCGGCGGCCAGGTGGTGCTGGCGTACGGTCCGCGGCTGCCGCACGCCGAGGCGGAGATCGGCGAGCTGGCCCAGCGCTATCCGCTGGCCAAGCCGCTGGTCGGTGTGGACGCCACCGCGCAGGCGGTCGCGGAGGCGCTGGACGGCGCCGAGCTGGCGCACATCGCGGCGCACGGCCGGTTCCGTTCGGACAACCCGCTGTTCTCCAGCCTGGAGCTGGCAGACGGCCCGCTGACCGTCTACGACCTGGAGGGCATCCGCCAGGCGCCGGCCACTCTGGTGCTGTCGGCCTGCGACACGGCGCTGTCCGGCATCCGCCCCGGAGACGAGCTGATGGGCGTGGCCAGCGCGGTGTTCTCCCTGGGGACGCGCACGCTGATCGCCTCGGTGGCGCCGGTCGGCGACGCCGAGACGCGCGCGCTGATGAACGTGTTCCACACCGAGCTGACCGCCGGGCTTTCCCCGTCGCAGGCGCTGGTCAGCGCTCAGAAGGCGGTGCCGGCGGCACGCGGGTTCGTCTGCTTCGGTGCGGGCTGAGCGGCGTCTCAATCCGCGACTTCGGCGTCGGTTCCCTCGACGTCGTCGTCCTCGACCCCGGCTTCATCATCGCCATCGCCGGGCCGGCTCGCCCGGCCGCCGTGGTCCTCGGCCCGCGAGTAGCCCTCCAGATATCCGCGTGCGCGCTCCGTGCGCGGATAGGCGGTCAGCAGCGACCAGAAGTCGGTGCTGTGGTTCGGCACCACCAGGTGGGCCAATTCGTGGAGCAGCACATAATCCACGACATAGTCTGGCAGACCGCGCACTCGGTCGGAAATACGAATAGTTCCGTCGATCGGGGTACAAGAACCCCAGCGGGCGGCCTGATTGCCGACCCAGCGCACCGAAACCGGTTTCGCGCGCCCGCCGAGATATTGCGCGGAAAGCACCGCCGCGCGGCGGGCCAGGTCCGGCTCGTCCAGCACGCTGCGCCGCTCCCGCCGGTCGAGGCGGTCGAGCATGGCGCGCACCCAGCGCTCTTCTTCCTTGGCCGACATCTGCGCCGGGATCAGCACGATCGTGCGATCGCCCTCGCGATAGGCCGACACGGTCCGGCGCCTGCGGGAGGAGCGGCGCACCTCGACCTGGACGGACGGGCCGGCCGCGCCGGTCCCGGCCGCCGGACGGTCGCCGCGGTCCGCTGCCATGTCAACCAAATTAGCGGCTAAACGCCGACTCGGCCCGTTTCGGAAGGGCAATGCGTGCGAAAACTTGTCCACACACCGTCAGAAAGTCACGTTCCGGGAAATTCTTTCAAGATTCTTTCGCCCCGCTGGTCAGCCGGGCCGCCGACCAGCGGTCCACAGGGTTGTCCACAGGGTCGCGCGGACTGTCCACAAGGACGCGCCGAGATTTCCCCAGGTTGTCCCCAGTCTTGTCCACAGCCATTCGTGCGAACCGATTGACGCTCGGCCCCGGCAGACCGTAGCGTCACTGTCTGGATGCGGGGCTCTCGGAAAACAGCTCTCGTCGCGCGGCTTCGGCCCTGGACGAGAAGTGTGCGCCTGGGGGCCCCGCGGCGTATTTCCGGACCTGCTCTCCGCAGCCGGTCGGCGCAGCCGGTGTTCGCGGTTGCCGCGCGAAATCGCTGCGGGCGGTTACCGCCGAAGTAAGTGATCGGGTCTGTATCTCTCTGTACCTGGTAAGGGGCCTCTCGGCGCCCTGTGGTATGAAAACTCACCCTTAAGTGGGTAGCGATCCGCATTGCCCCTACAGGCGCGAGCCACGATGCGTGCAGCGTGCGTGCTCTCGCGTAGGGTGGCCTATCGTCCGATCCCGACCGCCGCTCCGGCGGACGGGGCGCACGAACGCGTTAAGGCGCGGAGAGCCAGGAACACAGGAGGGCCGAACATGGCCGAGACGTACACGGGCGAGGCTTACTGCGTGAAGTGCAAGGAGAAGCGGCACTTCACCGGCGAAGTCAAGATCAGCGACTCGGGTCGCCGGATGGCGCAGGGCACCTGTCCCACCTGCGGTACCAAGGTGAACCGGATCCTCGGCAAGTCCTGATCGGGCGACACGCTCCGATCGGGCGATGTCCGATCGAGGACGGGCCGGTGCCGGCACGACGGCGGCCGCGAGCGATACGGGGCACAGGCCGCGGCGCCGACGGCGGGTCCTCACGGGGCTGACCGCCTCCCAGGGTCGCCGGGCGCGGGTGCGCATCAACAAGCGATGCCCGCGTCCGGCCCCTTTGTTTCGGGGCGCGCCGTGGTCGCCGCATTGAATTCAGAACTCTGACTATCCGCGAATTGCCCGGCGGGCCGTATTCGAACTTCGCGGACCGCGGTCACCGACGGGAAGGTGCGCCAGTCCGATGCGACCGGTGCTCAAACCGGCGCTCAGCCGCATCTGGCACGACACGCACGTGCTGCAACTCGGCCGCGGACCCGGCACCAGCTACCGCTACCGGATGACCGCCGCGGTCCGCGCCGTCATCGACGCGCTGGACGGCACGCGCGACACCGACGCCGTCCTGCGATACGCCGAGCGCATCGGCGTGGCGCGGCGGCACACCCTCGAACTGCTCGACCGGCTGGTGGCCGACGGCTGCCTCGACGACGAGGCTCTCGACGCGTCCACCCTCGCCGCGCTCAGTCCCGGCGAGCGCGCCCGGCTCGACCCGGATCTGAGCAGCCTCGGTCTGCGGCACGGGCTGCCCGGCGGCGCGACGCGCGCCCTGGAGTGGCGCCGGCATCTCGCGATCTCGGTGTACGGGCTCGGCCGGGTCGGCGCGCACGTGGCGCTGCGGCTGGCGGCCTGCGGCGTCGGCACGATCGTGCCGCTCGACGCGGCGGCGGTGCGGCACGCCGACACCGGACCCGGCACGTTCCGCGGCGACGAGGTCGGCGCGCGGCGGCAGGACGCCGTGGCGCGGGCGATCCGGCTGCTCGCCCCGTCCGTCTCCACCGTGCTGCGGCCGCGCCGCCCCGGCCCGGACCTGGCGATCGTGGCGCCCGGCGAGCGTCCGCCGACCGAGCTGCTGGTCGAGCTGACCGCGCGCGGCCTGCCGCACCTGGTCGTCGAGGTCTGCGAGGACCGCGCGGTGCTCGGTCCCCTGGTCGTGCCGCGCCGCACGCCCTGTGGCCTGTGCCGCGACCTCGCGCTGACCGAGCGCGACCCGTTCTGGCCGCGTACCCAGGCCGGGCTCGCGTCGGTGGACGGCACCACGACCCGGCCCGCCTGTGACACGGCGCTGGCCGCGCTCGCCGCCAACCACGCGGCCCTGCACGCGCTGGCGTTCCTGGACGGCCACCCGCCGCCGAGCGTCGGCGCGGTGCTGGAGTTCCCGCTGCCCTTCTGCCTTCCGGTGCGCATCGAGGTGCCGCTGCACCCCGAGTGCGGCTGCGTCCCGAACGATCCCGACGGGCGGGCGGCGCAGGGCCCGCCTGGCTCTCCGGCAGCGCTCGCGGCGCTCGCCGCGCCCTGGTAGCCGCCGCGGACTTCGACCGGTGGGCCCCGCACCGTCCATACCGCCGACTCACCTGGCAGAATGGACCATGTGAGTGACCTGCCGCGCAATGCCGTCGCACGTACGGCGAAACTGGCCACGCTGCCGCTGAGTCTGGCCGGCCGTGCCACGCTGGGCCTGGGCAAGCGGATCGGCGGCGCGCCCGCGGCGGCCGTGGTCACCGAGGTGCAGCAGCGCACCGCAGAGCAGCTGTTCCGGGTTCTCGGCGAGCTCAAGGGCGGCGCGATGAAGTTCGGACAGGCGCTGTCCGTCTTCGAGGCGGTGCTGCCGGACGAACTGGCCCGCCCGTACCGCGCGGCGCTGACGGGGCTTCAGGAGAACGCCCCGGCGCTGCCCGCCGCGACCGTGCACAAGTCGCTGGCCGCCGCCTTCGGGCCGCAGTGGCGCGACAAGTTCCAGTCCTTCGACGACAAGCCGGCCGCGGCCGCCTCGATCGGCCAGGTGCACCGCGCGGTGTGGGGCGACGGCCGGGACGTGGCCGTCAAGATTCAGTATCCGGGTGCGGGCAAGGCGCTGCTGGGCGACCTGAACCAGCTCGGCCGGGTCTCCCGGCTGTTCGGCATGCTGGTGCCGGGCATCGAGGTCAAGCCGCTGATCGCGGAGCTGCGCGCGCGGATCGCCGAGGAGCTGGACTACGCGGCCGAGGCCGCGGCGCAGTCGACGTACGCGAAGGGCTACGCCGACGACCCGGACATCAGCGTGCCGGACGTGGTCGAGCAGGCGGGCACGGTGCTGATCACCGACTGGCTGTCCGGCATCCCGCTCGCGACGATCATCGCCTCGGGCACGCAGGCGCAGCGGGACCGCGCGGGCACGCTGCTGGTGCGGTTCCTGTACTCCGGCCCCGCGCGCGTCGGCCTGCTGCACGCGGACCCGCACCCGGGCAACTTCCGGCTGATCCCGGCCGGTCCGGGTGAGAATCCGGACGAGGCCGATCCGGACGACCCGGCGCAGTGGCGGTTCGGCGTGCTCGACTTCGGCGCGGTCAACCGGCTGCCGGACGGGATGCCGGCGGCGATCGGCGCGGCGCTGCGCGGCGCCCTGGACGGCGACGCGGACGAGGTGGCCGCGACGCTGCGCGCCGAGGGTTTCGTCCGGCCGGGCACCGAACTGGATCCGCAGGCCGTGCTGGACTATCTGGCGCCGCTGATCGAGCCGCTGCGCGAAGCGCGGTTCTCCTTCGACCGCGAGTGGCTGCGCCGGCAGGCCGGGCACCTGGCCAACGGCCGCAACCCGGCCGCGTCGCTGGGCCGCCGGCTCAACCTGCCGCCCGGGTACCTGCTGATCCACCGCGTGACGATGGGCGGACTCGGCATCCTGTGCCAGCTCGGCGCGACCGTGCCGGTGCGCGGGGAGCTGAGCGACTGGCTGCCGGGCTTCGCGGAGGACGGCTTCGCGGACAGCGAAGTCGCAGAGGACGAGGTCACGCGGGACGCGTTCGCCGCGGATGAGGCCGGCGAGTAGCCGCTACTGCTTGAAGACCTGGTCGATGAACAGTTCCAGGTTGTTCATCGTGCGCGCGACCTGCTCGTCCACGCTCAGCGACTCCTCGTAGCGCGAGCCGATATCCGAGACCTTCTTGCCGCGCACGTACAGCGGACACGCCAGGTCCGCGCAGATGTAGGTGCCGACGGTGTTGCCCTGCCGGCCGGCCGTGCCCGCCTTGGCCGCGGCGAACAGCGAGACGCCTAAGCCGGAGTGCGAGGTCAGGCACAGCGAGCAGACGGTCGTCTTGACCAGTCTGCGCCGCACGTTCGTGGCCACCCGCATATTCAGGCCGACCAGTTCGCCGTGGTACTCGGCCACCAGGTAGCCGCGGTCCGGGGCGCCGGCGTCGCGCCAGCCGAGGAAGTCCAGGTCCTGCCAGGGCAGTTTCGCCAGCCCGCGCGGCACCGCCAGCCGGCCCGCCTCACCCTTCGTGCAGTTGACGAAGGACGCGCGCAGTTCGGCTTCACTGATCGGGATCACGATCTGACGCTAGCATCCGGCGCGCCGCGCGGTCGCTCGGATTAATCGCGGAGAACGTGTGACAGAGAACGTGTAAGGGGGCGTCTAAATGGGCGTCTATGGGGGCTCTATGGCGGCTCTATAGGGGGCTTTATAGGCAGAGGGCCCGTCCGCCTGGAACGCAGTCCAGAGCGGACGAGCCCTCGTCGTCGCTGGTGGTGCTCGGTGCTTCTTTTCGCGGTGCACAACGTGTGGTGCTCACGGGTTCGGCAGCGGTCCTGCTCGCTCCGGCGTGATGCGGTGGGCCGTCATCGGGCGGCCCGGCGGGTGGACGCCGTTATCGCATCAGTTGCTGGGCGAGGGCGCGGCGCGCACGAAGCACCGCGCGGTGGAGTCGGTGCTGCTCGGCTTGTCGTAAGCGTTCGCGGTGCAGCTCTTGGACGAGCTGATAGTGCGTGTGGATCATGGGGTTGCTCCTGACGCGCAGGTCGGACGTGGTGAGGTCGGCGTGGCCCGGAACCGGGCCGGAGAAGGGATCAGTGGTGTACATCGGGAGGTTCGCTTTCTTGTTTCGTCGGTGTTCGTGCGACGGTCGCTCGGTGCGCGCCGTCTGCTCTGTCGGTTCAGGCCGCGGCCGCTGCGGCGGCGGCGATGTCGGTCTTGCGCGGACGGCCACGCGGCCGCTTGCGGGCCACGATCACGCCCTGGACGAACAGTTCTCCGCCCCAGACGCCCCAGGGCTCCTTCCGCTCCAGCGCGCCGCTCAGGCACGCGTCCCGGATGGGGCACTCGGTGCAGACGCTCTTGGCGAACTCGACGTCGGCCGGGGACTCGGCGAAGAACAGCTCCGGGTCGGTGGAGCGGCACGGCAGGTCGTCGGCCAGCGCGACCGGCTCGAAGACGGTCAGCTGCATCGGGGATTCCTTCCTCTCGGCCTGCTCGGCGCCGCCGGCTGCGGCGTCGAGCTGTACTGCGGTGGTGCGGTGGGTGTGGCTGGTGAACTCGGCCTTCGCTGTCTCGGACAACTCGCCGTCTTCCTCGGTCGTGATCTGACGATTTCTCAGGCCCCGCCGTCCCACTCGCGCCGCCGGCACAGGCCGGGGAACGAATAAGGCCGCGGATCCCGGTAATCGGGTTCCGCGGCCTGGAGGTCGCAACGGCTGACGGTGAGTCAGGCCGGAGGTCTCCAGGAACGTGGGTCCCGACGGGACATCAGGTGGTTCTGGTCCTGCTGCTTGCCATTCGTGCCGATCGGGCGCTCAACGCCCGCCATACCGCTCGGCAGTTCGCTATCCACTCCGCGGCGCGCCGCGGCGGCCGGCGCGGCATAGCCGGCACCGATGGCCTCGACGCGGCTCTTCGGTCGCACCAGGGCAGCCGACCACGGCGTGGCGGCAGCGGCGGCGGGCCGCAGAGCGGGGGTGTAGACGACTTCCGTGACGGGAGCGGCCGACAGCGACGGGCAACCGGGCTCAACCAGGACGAACGGTTTCACTGTGGTGAATCTGGTGGTTGTAAGCACTGGTCTCGCCTCCTGCCCTCTGCTTGGCCATCGCCGGGGTCGAGCCGGCGGCGGCGGAATCGGATATCCGTTTGTCGTCCTGCCACAGAAGCGGGACAGTTCCTTGGATCGGTACTGGTCCTTCTCCGTGTGTTGGAGAGGCTAGGGGTAGCCGTTCCAACCGCGCAAACTATTTTTGACCTGCGCGTTTACTGCTGTGCTCAAGCCGGCTCGGGAAACTGTGCGAAGAACTGGAACGTGCGCACCCCGTGGCGGCCGACGGCGGAATCCCGTGCCGTGGGACGTCGAAGAGTTTCGAGTCGTCCGCGCCGGCTTTCCCCGCTGTCGCCCCACCATCCTGTCATGGCCGACCGGCGGTGTCACCCCTTGCCGGGGAGTTTCTCCGGACGGTTCACGGCCCGCTTCACCGGCCTGCGGCCGACCGTGGCGGACGTGTTAACTAGGACACGAGTCAGTAAAAACGGGACAGGACGGGAACTGCCTATGCGGCCTCTCACGTCATCAAACAGTGTGTCAGTGAGCACCGAAACCAGGCCCGCGCAGGACGAACGAACACCGGAAGGGCAGGCTCCGAGAGCAGTGGCCCGCATCGCTGCGGCCAGGCTGGCGGCGGCCGAACGGGGGTCGCACTTCTGGACTACTCCCGGCTGGCGCGGCGTCAGACGCGCGGCCGACCGGCTGCTCTTGGTCGCCGCGGTGGGCGCGATCGGCTGGACGGCCGTCAACACGGGCTTCGTCGCGGACCGCGCCATTGCGAACCGGGGGGCCGCGATACTGCACCTGGGCAGCCAGCCCGAGGTCAAGGTCGCCGTGGCGGGCGGCACGGCCGCGGACAAGGCCACGGGGACCGACCCGGGCGACGGCGCGGTCGGGCGGCCGGTCATGCCGACCGGGACGCTCGTCGGCACGCACAGCGAGGGCGTGTCGATCTCGATCGTCAACGACGGACCGGACGGGCTCGTGGTCAAGCGGGCGGTGCTCTCCGGGCCTTACCTGGACGGGCCGGTGGACCTGGTCGCGAACCGGAAGGGCTATGTCGCCGGCGGCTCCGGCGCGAGCCTGAGTGGAACCGTGACCGTGAACTGCGCCGCGGCGGCACAGGTCGCCCGGTCGCTCGTGGCCGGGCAGTCGGTGCTGCATCAGGCCGCGACGGCGATCGCGATCACGATGGACGACGCGAACGGCAAGACGCACCAGACGGTCCTGACCATTGACACGACCGCGATGGCCGTCCAAGGGCGGATGTGCACCAAGTGAGTGCGAACAGCACGAAGGCGAACGGCATGAACGGGGCGGTGGACGACATCGCGAACGAGACGACCGCGAACGACCAGACCGTCGCTGAGGCGGAGACCGAGACCGCAGTCGAGACAGAGTCCGGCGCCGAGACGGCGACCGTCGACCCGGACGCGGCGGACGGCGCCGGGCGTAACCGCTTCAGCCGCGGCGTCCTGATTCTGGCCGTCCTCGCGCTGGTCGCCGGCGCGCTGGGCAGTGTCGCCTACAACCACCGACACGGCGCGGCCCCGGCCGGCAGTGCGACCATCGTGCGCTCGGCGGCCGACCGGTCGACGTACGTGACGCCCGGCGATTTCACCGCGATGACCGTGCCGGTCCGCAACGACAGCACCCTGCCGATAACGGTGATCAGCCTGGCCGTGTCGGACGCGCCCCGGATCAAGTGGGACGGCGTGCACACCGTCGTCCAGCCCGGCGCCACGGCCGACCTGCGCGTGAACGCGCCGAGCCAGTGCGCCGCGATGCCGCACCCGCTGCGCAGGGAGTTCGCCTCCACGGTGACCGTCATATTGAAGATCGCGAACGCGGGCGGTACGTCGCACGGCTCGCTGCGCGCGCTGATCAGCGGCGTGTTGCAGTACGCCGTGGATCTCTGCTCCCTGCCGAGCACCGGCGAGAACTGATCGGGCGGGCGCGCAGGCGCAACCGCCTAGAAGAGTTCTGACTTCTCCGGTCCGTCGCCGCCCGAAGCGTCCGGCGACGCGTCGTCATCGGCCTCATCGGCCTCGCTTTCACGACTTTCACCGCCGCCACGCGTCTCAAGCACGCTTTCGATGGCGCGCTGCGCCGCACCGTCCCCGATCGCGTCGTCGGTCGCCCCGGCGCCGAGGACGGCAGCGGTGTCCTGGCCGCCGAGCAGTGCCAGCACCTGGTCCGCGTAGCGGTCCAGTTTGGTCGCGCCGACGCCCGGAATGCTGGCCAGTTCCCCGCGATCGGACGGGCGTGCCTCGGCGATGGCCGTGAGCGTCGCGTCCGTGAACACGCAGTAAGCCGGGAGCGACTGCTCCTGCGCCCGCGCCGAGCGCCACTCGCGCAGCCGCTCGAACAGGACCTCGTCCAGGTCGGACGGACAGTCGGCGCACCGGCCGAGCTTGCGTTCCACCGCCTCGATCAGCGAGCGGCCGCACACCCGGCAGCGCACCGGGCCCGATCGCTTGGGCCGCTTGACCTCCTCGCCGCCGCCGCGTCCCGCGCGACTGCCCCGGCCGCGCACCACCGAGCCGCCGGGGCCGATCGAGCGCACCTGCTGGACCTCGCGCAGCGCGTCGAGGAACCGCGACGGACGCCGCGACGCCCGGCCGCCCGGCGAGCGCGCCAGCGCCCACGACAGCCGCAGCCGCTCACGTGCGCGGGTGACGCCGACGTAAAGCAGCCGGCGCTCCTCCTCGACCTGGTCGGGCGTCTCGGCGTAGCTGATCGGCAGCAGACCCTCCGTCAGGCCGACCAGCAGCACGGCGTCCCACTCCAGGCCCTTGGCGGAGTGCAGCGAGGCGAGCGTCACGCCGTCGACCACCGGAGCGTGCTGCACCGCGGCGCGCGCTTCGAGTTCGCGGACGAATTCGGTCAGCCCGGCCTGCGGATCGGCCGAGGAGAACTCCTCGGACAGCGCGGCGAGCGCCGCCAGCGACTCCCACGCCTCGCGCGCCCGGCCCGAGCCGGACGGCGGCGTCGCGCTCCACCCGCTGCCGGACAGCACGCCGCGCACGGCGCTCGGCAGCGGCTCGGCGTTCTCCGCGGTCGCGCGCGCCGCGCCGCGCAGCAGCAGCACCGCCTGCCGCACCTCGGCGCGTTCGAAGAACCGCTCGACGCCGCGTACGACATAGGGCACGCCGACGTCGGCGAACGCCTGCTCGTACACCTCGGATTGCGCGTTGATCCGGAACAGCACCGCGATCTCGGCCGGCCGGGTGCCCGACGCGACCAGCCGCTTGACCCAGCGCGCGACGCCCTCGGCCTCGGCGGTCTCGTCCGGGTACTCCTCGTACTCGACGGCCGGGCCGGTCGGCCGCTGCGCGACCAGTTCGACGCGTGCGTGGGCGGTGCGCCGCTGCGCGAGGGTGTCCGTCGGCGCCTCGCTCAACAGCACGTTGGCAAGGCTCACGACCTGCGGCGTCGAGCGGTAGTCGCGCACCAGCCGCACCTGCGTGGCGTCCGGGTGCCGGTCCGGGAAGCCGAGCAGGTACTCGGGCGTCGCCCCGGTGAACGAGTAAATGGTCTGACTCGCGTCGCCGACCACGCAGACCGAGTCGCGCCGGCCGAGCCAGCACTCCAGCAGCCGCTGCTGCAACGGGTTCACGTCCTGGTATTCGTCCACGACGAAGTGCCGGTATTGGTCGCGCACCCGGTCGGCCACGTCCGGCCGCGTCTCCAGTACGCCGATGGTCAGCAGCAGCACGTCCTCGAAGTCGATCGAGCCGCGCTCGCGCTTGGCCGCCTCGTAGGCCGCGTAGACCCGGCCGGTCTCGGCGGGATCGCGCGGCGGCATCCGGCCGGCCTTGACCGCGGCGGCCGGGTAGTCGTCCGAGGTGACCTGGGTCGCCTTCGCCCACTCGATCTCGCCGGCCAGGTCGCGCAGCTCGGCGCGGTCCGCTCGCATCCGGCAGGCCGCGACCGCCTCGGCCACCAGCGGCAGCTTGCTGTCCATCAGCCGCGGCGGCGGCCCGCCGACCGTGTGCGGCCAGAAGTACTGCAACTGCCGCAGCGCCGCCGAGTGGAACGTGCGCGCCTGCACCGCCCCGGCCCCGAGCTGCCGCAGTCGCCCGCGCATCTCCCCCGCCGCGCGCGCCGTGAAGGTGACCGCGAGCACCTGGTTCGGCGGATAAGCTCCCTGAGAGACCGCGTACGCGATCCGGTGCGTGATCGCCCGCGTCTTGCCCGTCCCCGCCCCCGCGAGCACGCAGACCGGGCCGTGCAACGCGGTGGCGACCGCGCGCTGTTCGGGATCGAGCCCGGCGAGGAGTGCCTCCCCGCTGTCGGCCGCGGTCGGGTTGGTCATGCCGACCATCCTCTCAGGCCACACCGACAACCCGGCGGGCGATCGAGTATGCGGGCCGGGCCGCGGACGATGACGCGGCGCACGACCTGGCCGGCGGCGGGCGGAACAGGGAAGATTCGACAACCGCGCGATGTTGACGGTTCGAAGGGCGACGCGCGCGGCGGCGCACATACGGATTGGGACTGGAGCGGTGATGGCGGAGAAGATCACGATGTACTCGACCACCTGGTGCGGGTACTGCCGGCGCCTCAAGGGCCAGCTGGACCGGGCCGGCATCGAGTACGCCGAGGTCAACATCGAGCGCGACCCGAAGGCGGCCGACTACGTGATGTCCGTCAACGGCGGCAACCAGACCGTACCGACCGTGACGTTCCCGGACGGATCCGCCCTGACCAACCCGAGTCTGGCTCAGGTCAAGGCGAAACTCGGCTGACAACCGCGTTACACCCTCGCCAATCACGTTCACCCGGAGTAGGTTGCGCGTACATTCGTCTGGTGCGCTTGATATGACGCACGTCACGGATATGCACGTTTGCACGTTCGCACCTCAGCACCACAGGCACCGACGCACCACTTGCACAGTGCTGCCTTAGGCAGTGTCGTCTTGGTACTGGCCCGGGTGGAGAACATGGTTAATGTCGAGTTCGTCGATGCGTCTCACACGTATCCGGGAACGATGAGTCCGGCGGTCGACTCGCTGAACCTGTCGGTCGAGTCGGGCGAGTTCATGGTGCTGCTCGGCGCCAGCGGATGCGGGAAGACCACGGCGCTGCGGATGCTGGCGGGCCTGGAGTCAGTGGACACCGGTGGGGTGTTCATCGGCGACCGCGAGGTGACCGGGCTGCAGCCGGGCGAGCGTGACATCGCGATGGTGTTCCAGAACTACGCGCTGTATCCACAGATGACCGTGGCCGGGAACCTCGGCTTCCGGCTCTCGCTCACCGGCGCGCCGCCGTCCGCGGTGGCTCGTCGGGTGCGGCGGATGGCGGCGCAGCTGGATCTGACGCCGACGCTGGACCGGATGCCGCGCACGCTGTCCGGCGGTGAGCAGCAGCGTGTGGCGATGGGGCGGGCCATGATGCGCGAACCGAGCGTGTTCCTGATGGACGAGCCGTTGGGCGCGCTCGACGCGAAGCTGCGCACCGAGGTGCGCTCGCAGATCGTGACCATGCAGCGGCGGCTTCAGGCCACCACGCTGTATGTGACGCACGATCAGATCGAGGCCATGACCATGGGCGATCGGATCGCGGTGATCAAGGACGGCGTACTGCTGCAGTGCGACACTCCGCGCGCGCTGTATGAGAACCCGCTCAACGCGTACGTCGCCGCGTTCGTGGGGTCGCCGCCGATGAATCTGATCCGGGCGCGCGTCGAGTACGACTGGGCCGTGGTCGGGGACGTGGACGTCATCGAGCTGCCGCTCAGTCGCAAGACGGCCGCGGAACTGCCGACACCTGAGGTGACGGTCGGATTCAGGCCGGACACCGTGCGACTGACGTCGCCGGGCAACGGCCTTTACGCGCACGTCGAGGCTGTGGAAAACCTCGGATACGTCGCGTACGCGCACTGCGCGACTGGCGTCGGTGAGGGCCGGCGCACCATCGTCGTGCGCTGTGAACCGCACGCGGTGCCGCGCCCCGGCTCGGCCGTTGGCCTGGAGCTGGAAATGGACTCGGTGCACTTCTTCGAGCCGCAGAGCGGCCGACGGCTCACGCCGCAGCACGGCGTGGGCACGCGGCGGTAGGCAAGAAGCAGTAAGCGGCAGGCAGTAGGCGATAAGGCCAGGCTGCGCAGCGCGGTCCGCTGCGGGCCTGTGGCAGTGCGTCGTCAGTACGTCGCGTCGGGGATCGGGCCGCCGTACCAGTTCTCGATCAGCGCTCGGGCGATCGAGATCCCGCCGGACAGCACGATCTCGCCGGACGCGGACGCCGCCGCCAGCTCCTCGCGGGTGAACCAGCGCACCTCGAGCACTTCCTCGCCGTCCGCGCGCACCCGCTCCGGGTCGTCGACGGTCGAGGTGAAGCCGAGCATCAGGCTGCACGGGAACGGCCACGGCTGGCTGCCCAGGTACGTCACCGATGTGACGGTCAGCCCGGCCTCCTCGGCCACCTCGCGCGCGACCGCCTGCTCCAGCGACTCGCCGGGCTCCACGAAGCCGGCCAGCACCGAGAAGCGGCGCTGGTCCCAGGCCGAGCCGCGGCCGAGCAGCAGCCGCTCGTCCGCGTCGGTGACCGCCATGATCACGGCCGGGTCGGTGCGCGGATAGTGCTCGGTGCCGCAGCTTGAGCAGCGGCGCACGTGCCCGGCCGCGGCGACCTCGGTCGGGTTGCCGCAGCGCGAGCAGAAGCGATGGCTGCGGTGCCAGTATTCGAGCGCGACCGCGTGCGTGAGCAGGCCGGCGTCGCGGTCGGACAGCTGCAGCCCGACCTCACGCAGCGACGCGGCGCGCGCGTCGCCGTCGAGCCGGCCGGGCAGCGTCTCGGCCGGGACGGCGAAGAACGTGTAGCCGCTCTCGTCCCGGCCGAGCAGGTAGCGGTCGCCCTCCGGCGCGTCGTAGGACGGGAGCGTGACCAACCGGGGGCGGGTCGCGCCGGGCAGTACCGGGTCGGGTTCGTCGAGCACGAAGGCCCGGCCCTCGCTGACCACCAGCACGCGCGTGTCAGGGTTCGACCACGCGGCGGCCAGGGCGAGCTCGTCGACCCGCAGCTCGGCGGTGCGGTCCACGGCGCCGCGGGCCAGCGCGAGCCGTCCGAGCGGTCCGATCGCCGCGTCGCGGTGGTCCGCCATCGCTCGCTCCCCCTCCATTGGGTCCCACTTCACGCTTGCCGCCAAGCCGCTGGACGCAGTGTCGGTGTCAGGCGCCTTCGCACGACACAGCGTCAACAACACACCGTCAACGGCCCCGAATGATCATTTGTTCCCGGCCAGATCCTCCCATAAGTAGGCCACGGCCTCGGCGCCCTTGAGCAGGTTCGCCACGTCAACCTTTTCGTTAGGAGCGTGCCAGCCGTCTTCGGGCAGTGCGACGCCGAGGAAGACCACCGGTGCGCCCAGCACTTCCTGCAGGTCGGCCTCAGGGCCCGAGCCGCCCTCGCGGGTGTAGAGGATCTCATGCGGCTCGCCGCCTGCCTGTTCGGCGAACGCGCGGCCGAGGGCGCGGGTGACGGACTGGAGCGCGGGGTGGTCCAACGGGGTCAGACAGGGGCGCACGCCCTCGCCCTCGAACGAGACCTCGTACTCGATGAACGACGGAACGCGCTCGGCCAGCCACGCCTTGAGCGCGTCCCGGACCTGGATCGGGTCCTGCCCGGCGACCAGGCGGAAGGAGAGTTTCGCGTGCGCCTCGGAGGGCACGATCGTCTTCGAGCCGTGCCCGGTGTGGCCGCCCCACATGCCGTTGACCTCGGCGGTCGGCCGTGCCCAGACCCGCTCAAGCACGGTGTGCCCTGCCTCGCCGACGGCCGCCGGGGACTTGGCGGTGCGCAGCCAAGCCGCCTCGTCGAAGGGCAGCTTGGCGAACAGGCCGCGCTCGGTGTCGCCGAGTTCGACGATGCCGTCGTAGAAGCCGGGCAGCGTCACGCGCCGGTCGGCGTCGTGCAGCTGCGCGAGCAGCCGGACCAGCTCGGTCAGCGGGTTCGGGATCGCGCCGCCGAAGGAGCCGGAGTGCACATCGCCGGACGGGCCGCGCAGGTCGACCTGGGCGGCCAGCAGGCCGCGCATGCCGGTGACGGTCGAGGGCGTGTCCCGGTCCCACATGCCGGTGTCCGAGACCACGACGACGTCGCAGGCCAGCCGGTCGGCGCGCTCGCGCAGCAGGGCGGCGAAGTTCGGCGAGCCGGACTCCTCCTCGCCCTCCACGATCAGCTTGAGGTTCACCGCGGGCGCGCCGCGGCCGGTCGCGGCCAGGTGCGCGCGCAGGCCGAGCAGGTGGTAGAACATCTGGCCCTTGTCGTCGGAGGCGCCGCGGGCGTACAGCCTGCCGTCGCGCACGGTCGGCTCGAAGGGCGGGTTCTCCCACAGATCCAGCGGGGTCGCGGGCTGCACGTCGTGGTGTCCGTACACTGCGACGGTCGGCGCGTCCGGGTCGCCCGAGGGCCACTCGGCGAACACGGACGGCAGGCCCGCGCCGCCGGCCGTCTCCCAGACCTCGACGGTCGGGAACCCGGTCGCGCGCAGCTTGGCGGCCAGCCACTCGGCGGAGGCCCGCACGTCGCCGACCCGGTCGGGGTCGCCGGAGACGGAGGGAATCCGCAGCCAGTCCTTGAGGTCTTCGACGAACCGGGCCGAGTTCTGCTCGACGAAGGTCCGCACATGAGCGTCGGTAGACATGATCGGCACCTTATCGGGTGGCGCGCGGCGCGGCCCGGGACCGCGTTACCAGGCGGACCGCCGCGACGGCCGCGTGACCGGCCGGCGCCGCCCGCCGGTCACTGCTGATAGCCGGACAGGAAGCGGGCCAGTCCGGCGATCGCCTCCTCCAGGTCGCTCACCCGCGGCAGCGTGACGATGCGGAAGTGGTCGGGGGCCGGCCAGTTGAACGCGGTGCCGTGCATGACCAGCATCTTCTCCGCGTTGAGCAGGTCCATCACGAAGCGCTCGTCGTCGACGATCTTGTACACGGACGGGTCGAGCCTCGGGAAGCAGTAGATGGCGCCGTCCGGCTTGGTGCTGGACACGCCCGGGATCTGGTTGAGCAGTTCGTGCGTGCGGTTGCGCTGCTCCCAGAGCCGGCCGCCGGGCTCGGTGAGCCGGTCGATGGACTGGAAGCCGCCGAGCGCGGCCTGGATGGCGTGCTGCACCGGCACGTTCGGGCCCAGCCGCAGGTTGGCCAGGATGTCCAGGCCCTCGATGTAGTCGACGGCCTGCTCCTTCGGGCCGCTGATCACCATCCAGCCCATCCGGTAGCCGGCCGCGCGGTAGGTCTTGGACAGGCCGTTGAAGGTGATGGTCAGCAGGTCGGGCGCGGCCAGCGCGGTCGGCCGGTGCACCGCGCCGTCGTAGAGGATCTTGTCGTAGATCTCGTCGGACAACACCATGAGCCCGTGGCGCCTGGCCACCTCGACCACGGCCTCGATCACCTCGGCCGAGTACACCGCGCCGGTCGGGTTGTTCGGGTTGATCACCACCACCGCCTTGGTGCGATCGGTGATCTTCGATTCCAGGTCGGCGATATCGGGCTGCCAATCCTGGGTCTCGTCGCACAGGTAATGCACCGGAGTGCCGCCCGCCAAGGACGTCGACGCCGTC
>JBOHCW010000669.1:0-7259 GCA_050725375.1 Actinocrinis sp.
CCCGTGATCACGCCGTGGAATTCGCGCAACGCGCGGCTGGAGGGCCCGGCCGGGCTTCAGCTGACGCTGTTCGAGGAGCTGGGCGAGGACTGACCGCCACCGCGGCCGAGAACGTCGTTCGGCGCACGGCCGCGTCGTGCCCGCGCCCGCTCAGACGGTTTTGATCCAGCCTCGCTCGACTGCGCGGGCGCCGGCCTGGAACCGGCTGCGGGCGCCGAGGCGCTGGGTCAGCTCGGCGGTGATCCGGCGGCTGGTGCGGACCGAGACGCCGAGCTTGCGGGCTATCACGTCGTCGGTCCAGCCTTCGGCCAGCAGCGTGATGATCGCCTGCTCCTGTCCGGTCAGCCCCTGGCCGTCGCGCGCCTTCTCCTCGCCGACCGGCTTCGCGGCCTGCCACATCTGCTCGAACAGCGCGCACAACGCCGCGACCATACCGGGGCCGCGCTGCACGACCGCGCCGGTCTTGCTCAGCTCCGGATTCACCGGGATCAGCGCCTGCTTGCGGTCGAAGATCACCATGCGCAGCGGCAGGGTGGCCGCCGTACGCACCTGGCCGCCGGTCTCGGCCAGCCAGCGCAGGTAGGAAAGCGTCGGCGGATCGTTGCGCGCGCTGTCGAGGTAGATCGTGCGCATGATCGTGCCCCGGGTCAGCGCCTCCTCGTCGAGGGGCTTGCTGGCCGCCATGCTCCGCTCGCTCTGCGCGCCGCCGGTGTTGAAGCCCATCACCTCGGTCAGGCCCTCGTGTGCGCGCTCCTCCAGCCACGAGCGCACCGCGTCCACGCCGGCCAGCTGCTCGATGTCCGAGTGCTGGCGCGAGGGGTGCAGGTCCGCGTAGTCCGCGACGACGGCGGCCACCGCGGCGCGGCTGGCGGCGATCTGCCGCTGCTGCTCCAGCACGGCGGCCTCGCGCTCGGCCAGCAGCGAGGACAGGCCGACCTCGGGGCTGATCAGGCGCAGCCTGCCCGGCGCCTCGTAGGACGGCTTGAGCAGCGAGAGCCGGGCCAGCGTGTCCAGGGCGTCACGCACCCGGTCGGCGGGCCAGTCGAGCTGGTCTGCCAGCTGCCGCACCCCGACCTGCGGGTCCGCGAGCATGGCACGGTACGCGAGCTCCGCGTCCAGACTGACGCCCAGTGCTTCCAGCATGACAAACCCCCAACGAGCGGTTGCCCTTCAGTGAAGCGTGCAGGTCCCTGCACCGCAAGATTCTGCCACATCGAAATCCTGGCCCATAGCCTTCGCCTGACGGAACATCGGAAATATGTATCTCATCAATTCGCGACTGACGGCCGAGGACACCAGGATTAGCGCCAGCGATCTTCGCCGCCTTTTGACGGATATCGCAGATCCCGATGATTGTCTGGAACACCTGTACGCGGAGACCGACACCCGCGAGGCGCGCCTCGCGCTGTTCCTGTGCCACCCGGACCTCGCCGCGGCGGAGTCGGCCGCCGCGGACCTGTGCATGCGGGCCTTGAACAGCTATCCGCAGCTGGAGGGATGGTCGATGGACTACTGCGGGGCGGGGCTGGTGCCCGGCGCCGAGGAGATCCTGCTGGGTTGCTAAAGGCGGCCACAACTTGCTGCCACCGCAGGGTCATGTCAGCACGGAAGGGTGACAGGCCGGGTCCGGCTCCGGCAAAATCCTGCCTCGGATAACGGTTCTCCGAGGCGCCGCGGGCCTTCGAATACCCACCGTCCCACCCGATATCACGCAGCGTTTCCCTCCGTGCGAAAGAGGCATTCCCATGAAGCGTGTTCCCCGCCCCGCGGGCTTGCTGGCGGCCGCCGCCCTCGCCACGGCCTCCCCCGTGCTCGCCGTCGTCGCGGCAATCGCCGCGCCAGCCTCCGCCCCCGCCTCCGCGGTCGCGGTCTCCACCGTCATGCCGACACCGGACGGCAACATCTCCTGGGACTGATACATGACAGAGACGATCTCCGCCCCCGTGCGGCTGCGTCGGCGCGAGCCCACCGCAGCGCACCGCCCCTGGAGCGAGGCTGTGACCGGGCGTACCGGCACTGCGCGCGCCGCCGCCGCGCTACTCGGCGCGGAACTGGAAGAACTCACCCGTGACGAGCTGATCGCGCTGGTCCCGGAACCGTGGCTGTTCGAGCGCATGGTCCCGGCCGGCCTGTTCACCAAGCTGTTGCGCCAGGGCCTGACCGTGCGCGTGCTGCACGGCCCGTCCCGCCCGGGCGAGCCGGCGCCGTTCCAGGCGCTGACCCGGCTGGGCACCGCCGCCCCGACTACATTCACCCTGCCGTACCCGGTGATCGTGCGGGACCGCTCGGTGCTCTACATGCCGCACCCCGACCCGCGCCACCCGATGGCCGGCCGGCTGGCTCCGCAGGCCCACGTGGTGGCCGCGCGCTCGCTGGCGGTGGCCTTCGACCTGGCCTGGTCCGCTGCCTGCGGACAGGCGCCGAACACCCCGCCGCCCGGCCAGGTGTCCGCTGAACAGCGCGAGATCCTGCAGGTACTGAGCAACGGCGTGACGGACGACCACGCGGCGGCCCAGCTGCACATGAGCCGGCGCACCTTCGCCCGCCGAGTGGCGTCGCTGATGGACAGCCTCGGTGCGACCAGCCGGTTCCAGGTGGGCGTTCAGGCGGCGCGGCGCGGCCTGGTCTGAACGGCCTGACGTGCGATCCGCGCCGCCCAACCCACGGGCGGCCCGGATGGCGTCGGCACGCAGTGTCGTGATGTGAACACGAAGAGTGGAGATGAACAGTCCTCGACGCGGCGGCCAAGACCGACGCGTCGTCACGCCCGGCCGCGAGCGTGCTCCGGCCGCCGCCCGATCCGCTCAGCCGAAGCGGCGGGTGGTGTCCAGCAGGCTGAGCACGTTGCGGTGGGACGCCATGATCGTCGGCGCTGCGCCGGGGCCCGAGGGGTAGCTCAGGTACGCCAGGTCGTCCGGCCCGGCGGCCCACGGGTCGTCCTCGAACAGGCCGGCCGCCTCCGCCTCGACCAGCGAGACGGCATCGGCGTCCACGATCACGGTGCGGTAGGCCCCGCCCGGCAGTTCGACGTCCGCTTCGGTGACGATGACGCGCAGGCCGATGTCCTCGCGCATGAAGGTCAGCCGCGCGGCCGAGTAGCTCGGGTCCAGCGGCACGTAGGCCGCGCCGGAGCGCAGGATGCCGAGCATCCCGACCACGAGCTCGGGAGAGCGCTCACAACACAGGCCCACGAGATGTCCGCGCCGAACGCCCGCGATACGCAGCCGGGCGGTGACGGCGCCGGCGCGCGTCCAGAGCTGCGCGTACGTCAGCTCCTCTTCCTCGAAGGCGACGGCCACCGCGTCCGGATTCCGGCAGACCTGTTCGGCGATCAGCTGCGGGATGCTCGCGTCGGCCGGGTGGTCCCAGTCCTGGCTCGCACAGGCGGCCAGCAGCGCCCACTCCGCTTCGGGCAGGCTGGAGAGTTCGGCGACTACCTTGTCGCGGCGTACGTGCCGGATGCGCCGCGACCGGATCTCGCCGACCGGACGGTCCTCCGAGCGGTCGGTGAATCGGATGAACATTCCCATTCCTCCGCCTGGCTGTCCCGAGGGACGTTGGAACTGTGAACGCGGTGATCAGGAAGCTAACAGTCGGGATTCGGGCGCTCGCGGTGCGTGGACGAATGTGGCAAAACTGTGCCAGGGCTCGTCAGGGTTCGTCCGAACGCTCGCGCGACGCGGTAAGGACTCTGACGCGTCAGGACTCTGCCCGGGTGTCGCCGCAGGTCAGCACGGTATGGTCTATACCGCCCGCCGGGGCCGCGCGACGCGTTCGGGACAGCCGAATCGGACCTTTGGCGGAAGGTTCCACGAAAGGGACGCGACGTAGATCCAGATACGCTGGAACATCTTCCAACGGCTGGAGCAGGGTGCGCCGCGCGGGCGCACGGCCGCCCGCCAGCGTCGTAGCGATGGTATTGGCGCTGGCCGGAGGCATTTCGGACCCCGAGTCGGCCGGTCGGCCGACGTAGGGCGCCGACCGTCAACACCGCGGCCGATCCGCCTTCGCTGCGAGGTCTTCGAGCGTTTTCGGCGCCCACGAGGGGCTTGTCGGCGCGCATCGAGTCAGGGTTCGATGGATTCATCGGCCGGCTCCTCCCCCGCCACGAGTTCGGCGTGAGCCGCGTCGGCGGCGCGGCGCAGCGCGCGCAGTGCCTTCCCGAGCGGTGACCGGGCACGCTTGCGGCCGGGCGCGGGACAGCGCTGCGCGAGTGTTTCGGCGAGCCCTGCGATCCTCGCGCACAGCGAGGCCGCGTGCCGCGCGTCGGACGGCGCCGGACGCGGGGAATCGCGCAGGTCACGTAACACGTCGACGAGCGTGCGTATGCGTCGCCAGTCGCAGTCGGAGACCAGTGGGGCGGCGCACAGTGCGGCCGCGTCGTAGGCCCGCTCGACTGCTTTGAGGGCAGTGATCGTGGACGCCGGTATGGATGAAGCGGCGGCTACGGACGCCCGGACGGCACCGGCGGGTTCGAGTTTGTATTCGGTGCGCGGCGACTTGCGCGCAACGTACGGGGCCGCCGGTGGTCGCGGCCGCCCGATCCCCGCGCCGAGCCCGGAGGCGAGCGTCGAGGCGGCTTCGCGTGCGGGCAACCCGTTGCGGCGCGCGGCGATGAACAACTCGGTCGTCGCCTGGTCGCGGTCGAGCTGACCGGCGCCGATCAGCCGGCCGAGTGCGTACGCGGCGCGGTTGAGCGTGTCGTTGCGCGCGCCGACGCGCGCGGTGAGCACGCGTTCAGCTTCATTGCGTAAAGCGGCTGCCGCGTACGCCGCCGCCGATCCGGCCCGCTGCGACACGTGCAGGTCGGGTCGGCCGAGTGCGGCCGGAGGCGTCGACGGGGCCTCGGTCTGGTGGCGCCCGGCCAGCTCGACGACGATCCAGCGTGGGACGGGCGCGATCGGCAGGTCCACGATGATCTCGTAGCGGCGCCCGGCGACGGTCGAGCCGGGTCCGACGACGTAGCCGCCGGCCGCGCGCGTGTCGATGAGCGGGCCGAGGCGGGCGACCGTGTTGCGCAGCCGCAGCGAGGGCTCGGCTCGGAAGTAGAGGTGCGTGCCACCGGACGGTGTGGCGACGGTGAGCGTCGGCGGGATCGGTCGCCCCGCGGCGAGGTCGCGCAGCACCTTGGCGCCCTCGCGCGGCTCGTCGACGGCCGCGCTCACCGCCGGCGCGTCCGTGTCTTTGGCGATATCCAGATCGAGCACGAACAAGTCGCTCGGTCCGCAGGCTATGCCGACGTTGCCGTTCGCCGGCCAGCCTCGGGCGCGCAGCCGCGCCGGATCGGCGCTGGCGAGCCCTTCCCAGTCGCCGCGCACGGCCGGGACCTTGCTGTCCGGCCGCAACGGGAAGACGGCGAACCCGCGTGCGGCCAGCGCGATCGCCAGCTCGAGCCGGTCCGCGGCGGACCGCACGGCCCGCGGCCCGGTCGGGCGGCGTCGGGCGGGCGCGTCGTGGCGCGCCACGGTGGTGGTGGTCATGCGGCGGGTCCTCCTTGGCGGCGTGTTCGTACTTATGTTCTATACCCAGCCTCCGACAATTTTTTCGACCGAGTGGTGACGAGCGGCGCGCGACGGCGCGAAAGGGGCGCTCACATCAGGCCTCGCGGGATCTGGGCGCACGTCGAGACGGGCATGCTCGGTGCGGACATGCCTGTGTGTCGGTGCGGACATGCCTGAGTCGGTGCGGACATGCCTGTGGATGTACCCGTGCCCGCGCGCGTGACGGATCGTCAGCCGACGCCGAGGCGAGCGTGCATCTCCCACGCGAGGATTTCCGACGGCTCGGTGGCGGTGACCCGCTGTCCGTCACCGCCCGTGATACGTGCTGCCGCGCCGGCCAGCAGCGGCCCGCCGCCTTCGAGTTCAACCGCGCCGCGTGCGACGAACAGGTGCAGGTAAGGCGCGGCCGGAAGCGTCACGGACTGGCCGGCTTCCAGCCGTGCGGCGTGCAGTGCGGCGTCCTTCTGCTTGATCCGGATCGCGGCGGCGCCGTCGTGCTCGGCCATGCCGGAAGCCACGGGGACGAGCCCGGCGCGCAGCAGTTCGTCGCCGATCTCCAGCTGCTCGTAGCCGGGGTCGATGCGTGCCTCGTCGGGTACGACCCACATCTGCACGAAGTGCACCGGCTCGGTGTGCTGCTCGCCGCCGGTCAGCCGCCACGAGTCGTTCTTCTCCGAGTGCATGATGCCGCGCCCCGCGCTCATCCGCTGCGCCAGGCCCGGGTAGATCACGCCGCGGTGGCCTTCGGAGTCCTGGTGCACCAAGGCTCCGCGCAGCACCCAGGTGACGATCTCCATGTCCTCGTGCCGATGGGTCTCGAAGCCGGTGCCCGGCACGACGGTGTCGTCGTTGTTGACCAGCAGCAGGCCGAAGTGCGTGTTGCGCGGGTCGTAGTGCGGCCCAAAGGAGAACGAGTGGTTCGAGTCGAGCCAGGAGGTGCGGGTCTTGTACCGGCTCTCGGGCGCGCGCAGGTCCACGGACGGGCTAAGGTCCTGCGGCGCGCGGGTGATCGGGAAAGCGGGCATGGTGGCGACCTCCTGTCGCGCACGACGTTACCCGACGTCGGCGCCGCGATCGGAGCGCCCTGCGTCAGCTCGCTCAGCCGGAATCGGCTGACGGTTTGTCGGCTTCGGCCAGTTGACCGGCGGGTTCGTCTCCGCTGTCGGGACTGCCGGCGGCATGGGCGTCGCCCTCGACGGGCACACCGCCGCCGGTCGCGTCGGAGTCGCCGAGGTCGAACGCGTGCTGCGCGAGTAGCAGTGCGAGTTCGCCCTTGGCTGACTCCTTCGCGGTGCGGAATTCGGTGATCACGGCGTCCAGGGCGGCGGCGTGCCGCCTCAGCTTCTCCTCGAAGTCGATCAGCACACGCAGTTCGACACTGACCGCCTCGACGCGCTCGAGCACGTCACGCTGCCGCTCCAGCGCGGCGCCGGCGGCCTGGGCGTCGCCGTTCGCCGTGGCCTGACGACCTTCCTCGGCGGCGCCCGTCGCGGCGATCTTGAGTTCCGTCGCGTCGAACTGCCGCTGCTGGCGCGCGTGACTCGTCATCGCCAGCGAGCGCCGCACCGCGTTCACGGCGTCGAGCAGCCATTTGCCGTAGAGCTCGTCGAGTTCGAGCGTGCGCTCACCGTAATCGGTGACGTCCGAGGTGTCTGGAGCTGCCGGTGCAGCCGGTGTATCCGGCGTGTCGGGTGCGTCCGGCGTGTCCGGGGTGTCTTGAGCTCGCGTCTCATCCACGGCTCCATTGTGGCGTGCACG
>JBOHCW010000670.1:0-2413 GCA_050725375.1 Actinocrinis sp.
ACTGCCTGTCGGGTTGTCGGCCGTTCGTCGTCGTGGCCGCTTCGCTCGTCATCGTGCCGCCCGTCTCAGCCCCGTCGCGTCCGCTCGCGTTCGTCTCTGCTCGTGTTCGTCTCTGCTCGCGTCCAGCCTGCCACCCTGACCGGTGCCTACCAAAAGGTGCGTACTTGCCGCTCGTCCGGGCGGATGGTGGGGTTGGAGCATGACTGCCGAGAAAGAGGACAAGGACGCGGCGAATCACGACGTGCCGCCGAGCCTGTACGAGTGGGCCGGCGGGACCGAGGCCTTCATCGCACTCTGCGACGCGTTCTATCGGCAAGTGCACTCGGACGAGCTGCTCGCGCCGCTGTTCGAGGGCATGGACGCCGAGCACGCACGGTACGTCGCGCTGTGGATCGCAGAGGTCTTCGGCGGGCCGCCGGTCTACACCGATCGGCGCGGCGGGTACGCGGCGATGGTGCAGCGGCACATCGGGCGTGCGATCACCGAGCCGCAGCGGCGGCGCTGGGTGAACCTGATCATGGACGCCGCGGACGAGGCGGGGCTGCCGGACGACCCGGAGTTCCGGGCCGCGTTCGCCGGCTACATCGAGTGGGGGTCGCGGCTGGCGGTGCACAACTCGCAGCCGGGCGGCGACGTGGCGCTGGAGGCGCCGATGCCGAAATGGGGATGGGGCGTCGCGCCGCCGTATCAGGGTTGAGAAGCCCCGGCCCCGCGGCCCTGCCTGGTGTGTCAGTGGTGGAATCCGGCCCGGCTCTCCACGCCCAGCTGCGACATCGGGCTCGGCTGGCGGCGCAACTCGGGCAGGACGCGGCCGAGGTCGTCCAGGAGCAGGTCGGCCAGGTCGCGGGAGAAGCCGTTGCGGCAGACGATCCGCAGCACCGCCAGGTCCTCGCGGTCCTTCGGGAACGTGTACGCCGGGACCTGCCAGCCGCGTTCGCGCAGCCGCCGGGAGACGTCGAAGACGTCGAAGTTCTTCACCTCGTCGGCGGTGGTGAAGGCGAAGACGGGCAGCTGGTCGCCCTTGGTCAGCAGGCGGAACGCCCCGGTCTCGGCCAGGTTCTCGGCGAGGTACGTCGCCGTGTCGCGCGAGGACTGCTGGACGGCGCGGTAACCGTCGCGTCCCAGGCGCAGGAAGTTGTAGTACTGCGCGACGACTTCGGCGCCGGGGCGGGAGAAGTTCAGCGCGAAGGTCGGCATGTCGCCGCCCAGGTAGTTGACGTTGAACACCAGCTCCTTGGGCAGCGCCTCGTGGTCGCGCCACAGCGCCCAGCCCACGCCCGGGTAGACCAGGCCGTACTTGTGCCCGGAGGTGTTGATCGAGGCGACCCGCGGCTGGCGGAAGTCCCACTCCAGGTCGGTGTCCAGGAACGGCGCGATCATCGCGCCCGAGGCACCGTCGACGTGTACGGGCACATCCCAGCCGGTGCGTTCCTGTAGCGCGTCGAGCGCGGCGCAGATCTCGGGCACCGGCTCGTAGCTGCCGTCCATCGTCGAGCCGAGGACGGCGACCACGCCGATGGTGTTCTCGTCGCACATCGCGGCGGCGTGCTCGCCGTCGAGGTGGTAGCGCTCGCCCTCCATCGGCACCAGGCGCGCCTCGATCTCCCAGAAGTTGCAGAACTTCTCCCAGCAGACCTGGACGTTGATGCCCATCACCAGGTTCGGCCGCGCGCCGGCGGCGTACCGCTGTGCGTTGCGCGGCAGCCGCATCCAGCGGCGCTTGAGCGCGAGGCCGCCGAGCATGCACGCCTCGCTCGACCCGGTGGTCGAACAGCCGACCGCGTTGCGCGGGTCGGGCGCGTTCCACAGGTCGGCCAGGATCGACACGCAGCGCTGTTCGAGCTCCGCGGTCTGCGGATACTCGTCCTTGTCGATCATGTTCTTCTCGGCGCACTCGGCCATCAGGGCGGTGGCCTGCGGCTCCATCCAGGTGGTCACGAAGGTGACCAGGTTCAGCCGGGCGTTGCCGTCCAGCATCAGCTCGTCGTGCACCAGCCGGTAGGCCAGGCTCGGCGGCATCGCGCCGTCCGGCAGCCGGTGGGCCGGCGGCGCGACCTGCATCGCGCCGGTGGGGTCGGCGTCGGTGAGCAGCGGGCTGACGGACAGCCGCCGGTCGTCCGCTCGGCCTTTGTGCAGTGACATGGCACGCTCCGGGTTCGCTCGCGTTCCGGTTTCCGGAGCCCACGATGCCACCGGGCCGGTGCGGGCGCGAGCGATGGCGCGCGTGCGTCAGAGTGCGTTCATGTCGGGTCTATCGGGCGGTGTCCGTTCGGGCGGGACCGGTGGAACCTCGGACGATGAGCTCGGTCGCGAGTTCCACATGCAGGGCGTCCACGCGGTGCCGGTCCATCAGGCGGATCAGGAGGCTGACGGCCATCCGTCCCATCTCGGCCAGCGGCTGGCGGACCGTGGT
>JBOHCW010000671.1:0-3280 GCA_050725375.1 Actinocrinis sp.
GCCTGGCCGACATTCGCGCCCTCTCCGCAGAGGTCGAGGTGCTCCCGCGGGTGCACGGTTCAGCGATCTTCGAGCGCGGCGAGACCCAGATCTTGGGTGTCACCACGCTGAACATGCTGCGCATGGAGCAGCAGCTGGACACGCTGGCGCCCGAGACGCGCAAGCGCTACATGAACAACTACAACTTCCCGCCCTACTCCACCGGCGAGACCGGCCGGGTCGGCTCGCCCAAGCGGCGCGAGATCGGCCACGGCGCCCTCGCCGAGCGCGCCCTGGTGCCGGTGCTGCCGACCCGCGAGGAGTTCCCCTACGCGATCCGGCAGGTCTCCGAGGCCCTCGGTTCCAACGGCTCGACCTCGATGGGCTCGGTCTGCGCGTCCACCATGTCGCTGCTCAACGCCGGCGTGCCGCTCAAGGCCCCGGTGGCGGGCATCGCGATGGGCCTGGTCTCCGCCCAGATCGCCGGCAAGACCGAGTACGTCGCGCTGACCGACATCCTCGGCGCCGAGGACGCCTACGGCGACATGGACTTCAAGGTCGCCGGCACCAAGGACTTCGTCAAGGCCCTCCAGCTGGACACGAAGCTCGACGGCATCCCCGCCTCGGTGCGCGCCCCGGCGCTGCGTCAGGCGCACGACGCCCGGCTGCACATCCTGGACGTGATGCTGGAGGCGATCGACGCGCCGGACGAGATGTCCGTCTACGCGCCGCGGATCATCACCGTCAAGATCCCGGTGGACAAGATCGGCGAGGTCATCGGCCCGAAGGGCAAGATGATCAACCAGATCCAGGAGGACACCGGCGCCGACATCACCATCGAGGACGACGGCACGATCTACATCGGCGCGGCCGACGGCTCCTCGGCCGAGGCGGCCCGGCAGACGATCAACCAGATCGCCAACCCGACCATGCCCGAGGTCGGCGAGCGCTACCTCGGCACCGTGGTCAAGACCACGACCTTCGGCGCGTTCGTCTCGCTGATGCCCGGCAAGGACGGCCTGCTGCACGTCTCGCAGCTGCGCAAGATCGCCGGCGGCAAGCGGGTGGAGAACGTCGAGGACGTGGTCAAGGTCGGCGACAAGCTCCAGGTGGAGATCGCCGAGATCGACCAGCGCGGCAAGCTCTCGCTGGTGCCGGTGGTCGCGGAGCAGGACGGCGCCTCGGACGGCGAGGCGGCCTCGGCCGCCGACGCGCCCGTGGAGGGCTGATCCGCAGCATCGATCAACCGCGGAACGGGCCGGCGCACCAGCCGGCCCGTCCCGCCCGGGCCGCGTTCCGGCGGCCCGGGCGGGACCGAACGGACCACAGCGCCGGACCGGCGCCGATACAGGTTAAGAGCATTGATACAGGTGGTCGACCCGACACAGCCGCCGGCCCAGGCCCGGCCCTCCGGCGGCGCGTCCTACTCGGAGCCCGGTGAGCGCGACCCGCTGCCCGGTACCACCGAGACCCTGCTGCCCGGCGCGGACGGCTCCGGCGGTATCCGCCGCACCGTGCTGCCCGGCGGCATCCGCGTCATCACCGAGGCGATGCCCTCGGTGCGCTCGGTGACCTTGGGCGTGTGGGTCGGCGTCGGCTCGCGCGACGAGGACGCCGCGTCCGCCGGTGCCAGCCACTACCTCGAACACCTGCTGTTCAAGGGCACCGCGCGCCGCTCGGCCCTGGAGATCAGCGCCTCGATCGAGGCGGTCGGCGGCGAGATCAACGCCTTCACCACGAAGGAGTACACCTGCTACTACGCCCGCGTCCTGGACGCGGATCTGCCGCTGGCCGCCGACGTCGTGACCGACGTGGTGTCCTCCGCGCTGATCCGGGCCGAGGACGTCGAGTCGGAGCGCGGGGTGATCCTCGAAGAGATCGCGATGACCGACGACGACCCGGGCGACGTGGTGCACGACGAGTTCGCGCTCGCGCTGTTCGGCGACGGCCCGCTGGGCCGCCCGATCGCCGGAAGCGCCGCCTCGGTCAAGGCCCTGAGCCGCGAGCGGATCGCCGAGCACTACCGGCGGTACTACGGCGGACCGAACCTGGTGGTCGCGGCCGCCGGGAACCTGGAGCACGACCGCGTCGTCGAACTCGTATACCAGGGCTTCCAGCGCAGGTCGGCCGACTCGCACCTGGTGCTGGACGGCGCGCTGACACCGGCCGCGCCGCGCGAGCTGGCCCCGTCCGCGCCCTCCGGCACCGCGACGCGGCTGGTCAACCGCAAGACCGAGCAGGCGCACCTGGTGCTCGGCATGCCGGGCGTGCACCGCACCGACGAGCGCCGCTGGGCGCTCGGCGTGCTCGCGGCCGTGCTCGGCGGCGGGATGTCCTCGCGGCTGTTCCAGGAGGTGCGCGAGAAGCGCGGCCTGGCCTACTCGGTCTACAGCTACGCGTCGCAGTACACGGACGCCGGCGCGTTCGGCGTGTACGCGGGCTGTCAGCCGAAGAAGCTGCGCGAGGTGATCGCCCTGTGCCGCGAGCAGATCGCCGACCTGGTGCGCAACGGCGTCACCGAGCGGGAGCTGGCGCTGGGCATCGGCCAGTTGCGCGGCGGGATGGTGCTCGGCCTGGAGGACACCGGCTCGCGGATGAGCCGGATCGGCAAGGGCGAGCTGGTCTACGGCGAGCACCTGTCCGTCGACACGGTCCTGGAGCTGATCTCCGGCGTCACCCTCGACGACGTGCGCGTGGTGGCGTCCGACCTGCTGACCGCGGACCCCGCCGTCGCGGTGATCGGCCCCTACAAGGACGCTTCGGCCTTCCTGTCCTGACCCTTTCGGCACTCTCTTCGGCGGGATGCATCTGATGATCAACGTAGCCGTGTTCGGCGCGGCCGGACGGATGGGCCGCCAGGTCTGCGACGCGGTCGACGGCGCCGAGGGCCTGCGGGTGGTCGCGCGCATCGACGAGGACGACGACCCGATGGCGGCCGTGGAGGCCGGCGCGGGCGTCGCCGTCGACTTCACGCACCCGGGCGTCGTGCTGGGCAATCTGGAGTTCTGCGTCCGCAACGGCATCCACGCCGTGGTCGGCACCAGCGGCTTCACCCCCGACCGGATCGACCGGGTGCACGCGCTGCTGGCCCGCTCGCCGGAGACCGGCGTGCTGATCGCCCCGAACTTCTCGCTCGGCGCGGTGCTGATGATGAAGTTCGCCGCGCAGGCCGCCCCGTACTTCGAGTCGGTCGAGATCATCGAGCTGCACCACCCGGACAAGGCGGACGCGCCCAGCGGCACCGCGCGGCGCACCGCCGAGCTGATCGCCGACGCGCGCGCGAAGTCCGGCAGCGCGCCCA
>JBOHCW010000672.1:0-2006 GCA_050725375.1 Actinocrinis sp.
GGACAGGACGGTCGTGTCCGCCCAGCTTGGTTCGGCGACCGTGTTCGACGCGAGGTACTTGGGGCGATGTGCGGTCTGTTCGGTCACTCGGCTATACGTACAGCCTGCTCAGCGTCTCGGCCACGGCGGCCGGCTTCTCGGCTCCCTGGATCTCGACCGTCACGTTGCCGGTCAGCTGCAGGCCGCCGCCGCCGACTTCGTCCACTGCGACGAGCCTGAGGATCGCGCGCACGGCCGAGTCGACGGGGACCGGGTTGACGAAGCGGACTCGGTTGAGGCCGTAGTTGACCGCCATGCGCACGCCGTCGACGCGGTAGATCTCGGCGACCAGGACCGGGATCAGCGACAGGGTGAGGAAGCCGTGCGCGATGGTCGTGCCGAACGGGCCGTCCTTCGCGCGTTGCGGATCGACGTGGATCCACTGGTGGTCACCGGTGGCGTCGGCGAAGCGGTCGATGCGGGACTGGTCGATCGTCAGCCAGCCGCTCGCACCGATCTCGGTGCCCACCGCCTGCTTGAGTTCTTCGGGGGCCGCGAAGACCCTCATCGGTTCGCCCCGCCGTTGACGTGCAGGGTCTGGCCGGCGATGAACGAGGACTCGTCGGCGGCCAGGAACGCGACCGCCGCGGCGATGTCGTCGGGGACGCCGACCCGGCCCACCGGCGTCATCTGCGCGGCGGCGTCGCGGAAGGCCTCGGGTTCGAAGCCGACGCGGCGGGCGGTGGCGTCGGTCATCGCGGTGGTGATGTAGCCGGGGGCGACCGCGTTGACGTTGACGCCGAACGGGCCGAGTTCGATCGCGAGCGTCGCGGTCAGGCCCATGACTCCGGCCTTGGACGCGGCGTAGTTCGCCTGACCGCGGTTGCCCAGCGCGGAGCGCGAGGACAGCGAGACGATCTTGCCGTACTTCTGCTTGACGAAGTGCTTCTGGCACTCGCGCGACATGAGGAACGCGCTGCGCAGGTTGACCGCGATGACCGAGTCCCAGTCCTCGTCGGACATCTTGAACAGCAGGTTGTCGCGGGTGATCCCGGCGTTGTTGACCAGGATGTCGATCCGGCCGAAGTGCTCGACCACGGCGGCGACCGCGGCCTGTACATCAGCGGTCTGCGACACGTCGCCGCCGACCGCCAGCGCCTCGCCGCCGGCCTTGACGATCTCGTCCGCGGTGCCCTGCGCGCGGTCGGCGGTCAGGTCGACCACGCCGATCTTCGCGCCCTCACTCGCCAACCGCAGCGCGACCGCCGCGCCGATGCCTTGCGCCGCACCGGTCACGATCGCGACCTTACCGTCGAACCGACCCATGTCTGTCGAACTCCCTTGTCCGTGTCTGGCTGGGCTTATGAGTGTTCTGAACGCATTTTTGAGTGTTCTGAGTACATTTTGAGTATTCCGCGTGCTGTGTCAGTGACCTGTCTCAGGCGCGTTCGAGCAGTACCGCAGTGCCCTGTCCTACTCCCACGCACATGGTGGCCAGGCCCCGGTTCAGGCCCTCGCGGCGCATCCGGTGCACCAGCGTGGTCACGATCCGCGCGCCGGAGCAGCCGAGCGGGTGGCCGAGGGCGATGGCGCCGCCGTCCGGGTTGACCAGGGCCGGGTCGATGCCGATGCCGTCGATCACCGCGAGCGACTGGGCGGCGAAGGCCTCGTTCAGTTCGGCGGTCTGCACGTCGGCGATCTTCCAGCCCGCGCGCGTCAACACCTTGTCGGTGGCCGGGATCGGGCCGACGCCCATCACGTCCGGGTGCACGCCCGCCGAGGCGCCGGCCACGTAACGGGCCAGCGGCTCGACGCCGAGTTCGGCCAGGCCGCGCTCGGAGACGAGTACGAGCCCTGCCGCGCCGTCGTTGAGCGGCGAGGAGTTGCCGGCCGTGACGCTGCCACCCTCGCGGAACACCGGCTTGAGCCCGGCCAGCTTCGCCAGGCTCGTGTCGGTCCTGATTCCCTCGTCGTGCTCGACGACGCTTCCGTCCGCGGTGGTGACCGGGACCGTCTCGTCCCTGAAC
>JBOHCW010000673.1:0-3033 GCA_050725375.1 Actinocrinis sp.
CGCACCGTTGATCGACGCACTATCGGCCGCATACGCCGGCCCCGACGGAAGCACAACCGCCACCACACACGCACCGACCACACTCAAACCTGCAATGAAAGACACGCCTTTACGGCGTCTGGTTCCGTTTGTCGAGCTGGGCATGGTTTCCCTTCACATTCGTGGGTCACGGATCAGCTCAGTACGATTCAGGCTCCGGTGACGGGCACCGGGGCCGTCCTGCCGCGGCCGTCCCCGAGATGCCCGCGACGGTGCGCGCCCAGAGCACGAGGTGCTCAGCCCGCCGGTAGTCGTATCGCCGTACTTGAGGGTGAAGTTGTTGCTGCAGTTGTTCGTCTCCTAGAGGGAGGCGAACGAGTGGTACACGCCGTGGTTATTCGGGTCCTTATTGGCGCTGGTGCCAGCGTGGTACATGCCGTTTTCCAGGACTGCTGAGCGGTGAGCTTCACAAGAGATCCTCCTGAGCGTTCGCCGGCGCGAGGGAAGGCTATGAATGTGAGCGCTCACATTCATGAAGAGGCCAGCACCAACAGCGCGAGTGGTGGGATGTGTCGCGTACCGCTTCGCTGGGTGAAGTTGCCAAGCCTGCGGCCCAAGCTCAAGAGCGCGGCGGCTCGGCCCCGCGGCGCAGCACCACGCGGGCGCGAATCGCCGCTGTTCGGGCCGGTCGCACGCGGCGCGACGCCCCTTCGAAAATTGCGAAACTTACACATGATCGCCGTGTTGTCCGCGCCAGGCGCGAATTCGTCGACGCCGGGGCGCTGAGGGCTCAATGCATGAGCGCACGGTCATGGGATGAGTGCGCGTCAGCTGCTGCCGAGCTGGCACCGCACTGTGGAGGCATCGTGCCGTCCTGTGCCACAACCTGATTGTCGATGGCCAGTTGATCGTCCATATAGATGGCCGAGAGTTCTCCACGTTGGTGGCAAGCAGAGTTCCCCGCCGAGGGTCATCTTGGGTCGTCGGGTCAGGTGGGTGGGATCACGCTCCGGCCGGCGAGGGCTTCGGCGAGGCGGCGGCTATCACCCTTGGTTCCGACGAAGTGCGCGTGGTGCATGAGCCGGTCGATACCCGCGGTCGCGATGGTCTTGGGGCATGGTCGAGTCAAAGCCATCTGGGACTGGCACATGTGCGCCCGATGAAGCCCGGACCACGCCGAAGCCGCCCTGAAACTACGGGCCCTGCGATCCAACGGCGACCTCGACCAGTACTGGAACTTCCACACCCGGCAAGAACACCAGCGAAACCACCTCGCCCGGTTCAAAGCCGGCCTCATACCCGCGAACACGTAGTCACTACGTCTCTACAAGAGCCGCACCCGTCCGAACTCACCGCGCAGCGAGGGCCCAAGGACCGATCCGGTCCGGGACGTTAGTCCGTAGAGGTCCCGACCGCACGGCGCGACGCTGGAATCGAGGGCACGAGGCCCTCTTCGCCCGCGCACGAGGAGCACGCGATGCAGACCTTCACCCACCCGCGCGTCGTCGTCGGGGTCGACCGCTCGCTGTCCGGCCTGGCGGCCCTGCGCACCGCAGTGGCCGAGGCAAGGCGCCGCGGGCTGCCCCTCCACGCCGTGCGCTCCATGACGCTCGGCATCCCACACCTCGACGAGCAGACGATCGCGGCGGCGTTCCAAGAAGCACTCGGCGCCGTGCCGACCGACATCACGGTCGAGCAGAACGTGAGCGTCCTCGGCATCAGGGACGCGCTGTGCACCAGCGCCGCCGACCCTGACGACCTGATCGTCGTCGGCGTCAGCTGCCGAGGGTGGTGGCACACGCTGTGGAACGGCTCGATCGCGCACGCCCTCGCGGGCCGCGCCCGCTGCGCCGTGCTGGCCGTCCCGGCGCCTGAGATGTCGCGCACCGTGCGCCCGCACCGTGGCGGCCGCGGCCAGTGGGACCCGCTGCGCGACCTCGAAGCCCAGCGGCCCGAGTTCCACGGCCGCCCCTATTCGGGCATCTGACACGCCGTCGCAGGCGTATTCACCCGGCCGTCGGCGGCCGTCTCGCAGAAGTTCGGTGGATGCCCGGGACCTATCTCCCCGGCGGCCGGGCCGAAAGGCACTGACCGCCGCACCGCCGGAGCGGGAGCGTGAATGCGTAAACAGCGCGTTGATTCCGCCTTCCCGGCCGGTTTTCGACCGCCGTCTCCACATCCGAGGAGTCCACAGATGACACCCGCCACCCCGACGCTCCAGCGCATCGTCGCGGGCGTCGACAGCTCCGACAACGCCGCGCGCGCCGCCTCCTGGGCCGCCGGCCAGGCCATCGACCTCGCCATACCGCTGTTGCTCGTCCACGCGCTCGACCTCGGCGCGACCAGCGTCTATTCGACCGCCGCCGGATACGTCGCGGCCCGCCGCGAGAGCGGCGCCCGCCTGCTCGGCGACCTGGGCGCGCGCCTGCGCGACCGGTTCCCGGGCCTGCTGCTGGAGACCGAGCTGTCCGACATCGACGCCGCGCAGACTCTGATCGCGCTCAGCGAACAGGCCGCTCTGACCGTGACCGGCACGCGCGGGCACGGCGGCTTCGCCGGCCTGCTGCTCGGCTCGGTCAGCCTCAAACTCGCCGCGCACTCACACGGACCCGCCATCGTGGTGCGCGGCGAGGAGCCCGGCGAACCGCTCAACGAGATCGTGCTCGGCGTGCAGCCCGAGGAGCACGACGCGCCGATCCGCTTCGCCTTCGACACAGCAGCCCGCTTCGGCGCGACCCTGCACGTGGTGCGCGCCTGGTGGCCACCGGCGTTCTACGGCGGCTACTACGTCGACGACACCGACATGACCGCGGACTCGCAGGAGACCGAGGCCCTGACCCTGATCAAAGGCGTACGCGAGGAGTACCCGCAGGTGCGGGTCACCGTCGAGTCCATGCGCGGCAACGCGGTACCCATGCTGATCGAGGCCGCGCGCGGCTCCCGATTGCTGGTCATCGGCGCGCACCGCCACCGCAGCCCGCTCTCCGTCGGCGCCGGCTACGTCGTACAGGGCCTGCTGTCGCACTCCCCCACACCGGTCGCGGTCATCCCGAT
>JBOHCW010000674.1:0-4725 GCA_050725375.1 Actinocrinis sp.
GTCCTGCTGTAGCCGCTCGGGCCGAAGTCGGAGTCGTCGCGTCCGGCGACCGGCGGCAGGCCGGGGTCGAACCCGAGCGGGCCGACGTGCAGTCCGGCCGCGTCGCGCAGGTGAAGCGCGGCGACCAGCGTGTGCGGCATGTCGACCGTCGCCTGCCAGCTCGCCCCGCCCGCAAACCTCAACCTCATAGAGAGAGGGTAGGACTCTCTCTCGTTCCGTGGCGGACACCGTCGGGACACCGCCCTGTGGCAAGCTGAAGGCATGATCGACGCCGAAGTCGTCTCCGAGGTCAGCTCCCTGATCCGCACTGTCGCGCAGCGGGAGGTGCTGCCCCGCTTCGGCCGGCTCGCGGCGGGCGACATCACCGAGAAGGCACCGGGCGACCTGGTCACCGTCGCCGACCGGGCTGCCGAGGACGCCCTGGCCGAGCGGCTGCGCGCGCTCATGCCGGGCTCCGCCGTCGTCGGCGAGGAGGCGGTGGCCGCCGACCGGTCGGTGCTGCGGCTGCTGGACGGCGACGCGCCGGTGTGGATCATCGACCCGATCGACGGGACGGACAACTTCGTCAGCGGAAGCCCGCGTTTCAGTACCCTGATCGCATTGGCGCAGGGCGGGCAGTTGCAGGCCTCGTGGACGTACATCCCGGTCTTCGGCACGATGGCGACGGCGGTCGCGGGCGGCGGCGCGTACGTGGACGGCGAGCGGATCGGGGTCCGGGACGCGCCCTCGGCGCCGTCGGACGCGGAACTGTTGCGGCACCTGGACGTGATCGTGCCGCAGCCGAAGTGGTGGACGGCGCAGGAGCGGCTGCGCTTCAACGGGCTGGCGCGGCACGAGATCGCGGTGTCCTACCTCGACACGTCAGGGATCGAGTACGTACAGCTGGCCGCCGGTCGTCGCGCCGCGATGGTGCTGACCTGGGAGTTCCCCTGGGATCACGCGGCCGGGCTGCTGCTGCACGCCGAGGCCGGCGGGGTGAGTACGACTGCTGACGGTGCGCCGTTCCGGCTGGCCGGGGGCAACCGGCTGCCCTTCGTCGCGGCCCCGAACCGGCGGGTGGCGGCGGCGTTGCACAATGCGCTGATGCTGCCGCGGGATGCGCAGACGGACGGACAGGCCGGCGCCCGGATCGATGTGTCCGCGAACGGGTCGCGACAGTCGCAAGGGCACCCGGCCGGCGACGCCGCCGCCGCGTAGCAGCCGCGGCGAGTAAGAGGACGCCTACTCGGGCGGCAAGCGTCGCAGGCGCTTGATCTTCGAGCGGCGCGTCTTGTCGTCAAGCCTGCGCGCGACAGCGCCCTTGGACGGTTTCGTGGGCCTGCGTGCGCGCTGCGGCGGCGCGATCGCGTCCGTGAGCAGGACGGCCAGCCGTTCACGCGCCGCCTGCCGGTTGCGCAGCTGCGAACGGTATTCGGACGCTGCGATGGTGAGCCGGCCGTTGACCAGCCTGCCGCTCAGGCGGCCGAGCGCGCGGTCCTTGAGCGGCTGCGGGAACGCGCCCGACGCCGCGAGGTCGAAGGTCAGCTCGGCGCGGCTGTCCGCGGTGTTCACGCCCTGGCCGCCCGGCCCGGACGAGCGCGAGAAGCGCCAGGCCAGCTCGTGCGCCGCGATGATGATCGAGGGGGTGACCCGCAGCGGCCCGGAGGCGAGGTCCTCGTCCGACGGCATCGCCGCACTCCCCTCGTCGCCCACCGCGCCGACCCGCCGGCCGGGTCGATCACGTTGCGGGAGTCTACGGGTCGGCGCACGAGTCGGCCAACGGGTTGTGATCGACGACCGCACGGCAGCGCCGCTGCCGGGCACGGGCGCGCCGCGTGGAGGTCGGCGCGCATGCGCCCGGCAGTCGGCGCGGATAGCGTGGGTGTCAGAATGCTGCGTAACTCGGCAGCCTGAGAGCGTCGGAGGTTTCGGCGCGTCACAGGCCTCGGCGTGTCAGGAGTCTTGGAACGTCGGCGGCTCAGCGGTTCGGCGGCTTCGCGGCCTGGACGGGGACGTGGATGTACAGGTGGCGCGGCTTGGCCGGTCCGCCGGTCAGTGCCGGCCCGCCGGCCGGCGGCGCGAGCGAGGGCAGCGACGGGACGGACGGGACACCCGGCGCCGAGGGCACGCCCGGCAACGAGGGCACGGACGTGGCGCTCGGCAGCGCGGGCACCGAGGGGATCGGCGGCAGGGACGGGACCGCGGGCAGGGACGGCGCGGCCGGCAGGCTCGGCGCGCCGGACGCGGTCGCGGAGGCGGCCGCGCAGTCCAGGCTCTTGATCGCGGCGTCGATCTTGTTCGCCTGCGCCACCCGCGTTGTCGCGGCGGCCAGGTCCGGCGGCGTGGCCAGCAGGGCCTTCGCGCCGTCGGTGAGCGCCGTCGACAGGTCGGCGGCCAGGCCCGCGCAGGTGGCCGGCGAGACCTGCCGCGGCAGCGGGCCGGCGCTGACCGCGTGGGCGGCCGCCGCACCGGTCAGCGCGGTCGCGGCGATCGCGGACAGGGTGGCGATCCAGCGGGCTTGTCGCTTGTGCACAATCGTCCTCTTTCGCAGTGTCCCGATACCGGTCCGGCTCGCACCGGGTTCCGCAAGCGCACTACCCGGCGGCGGCACGCGCTCATCGAACACCGTTGATATTCATCCGCATGCCGAAATAGTCGTATGAACCGACCACCGTGTCCGAAGCGACGGGCGGGTCGGCCGGGCGAACGTGAGGGCGCCGGACAACGTTTCAACGAGCCTTGAGAAAGGGTCCGCGAAACACCGCGTCCCCGGCACGAAGTCGCGGGACTTCCGGTGCCGGGGACGCGGTGGCGCTGCGCGGTCGGCCTCGCGGTCGACCGGCCGGGCGCGCTAGATCATCTCGTTCTCCAGCGCGGCCAGCTCCTCCGGCGTGCCGTAGCTGATCGGGCCGTTGAACGTGCGCCGCGCGGTGACGAACCACCACACGGTCGAGATCAGCAGCACCACGCCCAGCGCGATCGGCGCGTAGTTGAGGTTGTGCCAGGTGATGGGGCCCGCCTGGGGCAGCAGGAACAGGATGCTGCTCAGGAACACCCACGCCACCGCGACGGTCGCCACCGGCTTGCTCCACCGGCCCAGGTTCCACGGGCCGCGCTCGAAGTCCTCGCCGCGGCGCAGCCGCAGGAAGATCGGGACCGCGTACGCGCCGAACAGGCCGATCACGTTGACCGAGACGACCGCCTGGAAGGCCACCGAGGACCACAGCGACGGCAGCACCAGGATGAACGCGCCGACCGCCGCGAACCACACGCTCTTGACCGGGGTGCCGGTGCGCGGGTTGACCGAGTGCCACAGCCGCGAGCCGGGGATCGCCCCGTCCCGGGAGAAGGCGAAGATCTGCCGCGAGTTGCTGGTCATGTTCGCCAGGCCGCAGAACAGCAGCGCCCCGACCACGATCAGCAGCAGGAACTTGGCCAGGCCGCCGCCGACGGCGTCCAGCACGATCTGCGCGGAGGAGAAGCCGCCGACCGCGCTGCCCGCCTCGGTTCCGTAGTTCTGCACCGCCCACAGCAGGGAGAGCATCAGGAAGAAGCCGCCGATGCCCGAGTACGCGATCGAGCGCACGATGCCGCGCGGCGCCGCGACGGCCGCGGCGGTGGTCTCCTCGGTCATGTGCGCGCTGGCGTCGAAGCCGGTGAACACCCACGCCGTGGACAGCAGGCCGATCATCGCCGCGTAGAGCCCGTTGGAGAACCCCGTCTGGTTCTCGAACTGGGTGAAGACGAACGAGGCCGACTGGTGGTGCGAGGGCTTGAACACGAGCGCGCCGGCGATGATCAGCGCGCCGAACAGCAGCCACCACACCGATATCCGGTTGAGCAGGCCGACCAGCTTCACGGTGTAGGTGTTCGCCAGCGCGTGCAGGAACAGGATGACGGCGAAGATGCCCAGCGTGGTGTACTTCGTGCCGCTGTAACTGCTCCACTCCAGCGAAACCAGTACGTTGATGAAGCTGGCGGCGGCGAAGTCGGTGGCCGCGGTGCCGGCGATCTGCCCGGCGAAGTTGAGCCAGCCGGTGAACCAGGACCAGGCCGCGTTGTGCCGCTTGGCCAGCTTCGCCGCCCAGTAGTACAGCGCGCCCGAAGTCGGGTACGCCGAGCAGATCTCCGCCATCGCCATGCCGACGAACAGCACCAGGGTCGAGACCACGATCCAGCCCCAGACCAGGGTGCGCGGTCCGCCGGCGCCGAAGCCGACGCCGAAGCCGGTGAACACCCCGGCGATGATGTTGATGATGGTGAAGGAGACCGCGAAGTTGTCGAACCAGGTCAGCCTGCGGGTCAGCTTGCGGGGATAGCCCAGTTCGTGCAGCCGCTGGTCATCGTCCAGCAGCACGGTCCCGGCGGACCGTTGATCCTGTGACGCTCGGGTCATGAAGGACATCTGCGCTCACTTCTCTCGTCTCGGTTGGTGCGTGTGTGGGCGGACACGCCCGGCCGGGACGGCGGGACGCCGTTCAGCGGGCGGCGAGCTGGGGATGGTGCGCGGGCCGTGGCGCGGGACCCGCTGCGGTGCCGTGGTGCTGCTGTGGCGCGGTGCAGTGGTGCCGTGGTGCCGTGGTGCGGTCGTGCGGTGTTCGCGCGGTGGTGCTGTGCGCCGGCCGCGGGGTTCTGCCTAACCCGCCCCGGCAGCCGGAAGTGTCGCCAGGCCCTGATCCGGTTGACGCCGCGGCACATCATACTCAGCAGGCTGATGCGCGACGCCGCCGGGCCGCGCGGTCAGGA
>JBOHCW010000675.1:0-4934 GCA_050725375.1 Actinocrinis sp.
TTCCCATACTTGGTTGTATGGGAACGACCCGGCAACGCGGCCAGGGTCGTCGATCGGCCGTTTCGCCCCCGAAACGGAATCAAACGACCTCTCAGGTCCTCATCGGATGGCAATTGCGCCGAACACGGTGCCGGCCGCCTGCGGAACCGCCTCGAGCGCGGCGTGGTCCACGGAGTAGAGCACGTTCATACCGTCGCGCCGGCGCAGCACGAACCGCACGTCGGCGAGGATCTTGAGGTGGTGCGAGACGGTCGGCTGGCCGACCTCGGCGTGCTCGACGATCTCACCGACGCTCAGCGGCCGCCGCGCGGCCACCAGCAGGTTGAGGATCTGCACGCGGGTCGGGTCCGCCAGCGCCTTGAACCAGACGGCGCAGGCGTCGGCGGTGGCGCGGTCGATCAGAGCGGCGCGGCGCAGGGCGGGAGGCATGTGAGGGGTGGCTTTCAGCGATCGTACGGCGCGGGACGTGCATGGCTGTCGCACGGGCATCGGGCCGGGATCGGGTCCGGCGATGCGCGTGTCGCTCGTGCAATTGCCGCCGCCGACCGCATTCGGCTGCGTTCGCACCTTACCGGAAGTGACGGGTGACGCGTCGAGTTATCAGAATGCCGAGTCGGCGGGGTGCCGGACTGGGTATCCGAGCGCCGGGCGTCGGGCGTCGGGGTATCAGGGCCCTGGACGGCGATTGACGGGGATCGATCAGTGTTCGATCAGTATTCGATCAGTGGACGGTTTCGAGGCGGTGGACCGGCACGGGGTGTACCCGCCGGAACGAGCGCGGCGGCTCGGCGTCCGCGATCACCCGGCAGGCCGCGTCGGCGGCGTCGATCGCTTCGCGCACGGCGTGGTCCAGCGCGACGGGCGGACAGGCGACGCGGACGTTGAGTGTGACCGTACCCTGATCCACCGGCCGGGCCGCGCTGCGGTCGGCCCGCGGCGCGGCGCCCGCGGCGGTCAGGCTGAGTTTGGCCAGCCCGGCCGGCGTGCGCACGGCGACCTTGGCGTGGCCGACGAAGTATCCGGCCGCGGCGCTCCAGTCGGACAGGTGCCGCAACAGCGCCCGGCCCCAGGCCAGCGCGTCGAAGGCGGCGAGCGCCGGGGTGAGCGTGAAGGTCTGGTTCAGCCAGGCGAGCTGCGACTCGGCGTCGGAGAACCGCGCGTAGTCGAGCTCGTATTCACCGTCCGCGGCGGAACCGGCCCCGATCACCGAGGCCGGCGGCCGCACCGCGGCGCTGACGCCCGCCGGCGTGACGGCGGCGGCGATCGCGGCCAGGCCGCCGATGTCCGCGGCGGCCGCGTCGTCGAGTCCCTTGCTCCAGGCCCGCAGCAGGTCGTCCATCCCCGCACCGGTCGCCGCGCTGTACGTCACGACCTTGGCGTGCGGGTACTCCTCGGCGAGGCGCGCTTCGAGCCTCGCCAGATCCTCATGCGTCATCAGATCGGACTTGTTGATCGCCAGCAGATCGGCCTCGGCCAGCTGACGGCCGAACAGGTACGCCAGGTCGGCGTCCGGGGACTCGGCGCCGGCGCGCTCGAAGGCGTCCAGCCGCACCGGGTCGACGACGGCGGTCAGCGGCGCGATGGCCACCCGGCCGCGGAACACTTGGCGCAGCGGATGCAGCACCGAACTCTGCAGGTCGGCGCAGCTGCCGACGGTCTCGACCAGTACGGTGTCGACGTGCCAGGACTCGGTCAGTTCGAGCACCAGCGCGGCCAGTTCCTCGAAGCGCCTGCAGAAGCAGCCCCCGGCCACCTCGGCCACGTCGCCCAGTCCGCCGCGGGTCAGCTGGGTGTCGACCAGGCCGCGGCCGTGGTCGTTGGTGACCACCGCGACGCGTCGGCCGGTTCGCTGCAGGGCGATGGCGGCGGAGATGAGCGTGGTGGTCTTGCCTGCGCCGAGGAATCCGGAGAGCGGTACCAGGGTGATCACGCGGGTCGGTTCCCTTCGCTCTGGGCCCGCCCGATTGTCGCCGCGCGGTCCACCGTACGCGGGCAGCGGTTCGCGCTGCGCGTCGCGGCGGGCCTCGTCGTCGTCGACCGGCGGCCGTGTTGCGGTCGTGATCCCCGTGTACGCGCACCGGTGCGTCCTTGCGCCGGCGGCGTCGTGCCGTGGAGCGGTGAACCGAGTACTGAATCGAGTACAGATTGGAACCAGTGCCATCGAACGCGGTGCGGTGGTGAACAGCGCTTCCGGACAGCTTTCGTTCGCAACATTGTCGTCGTGCCCGCCGCCCGCCCTAGTGATGCGCCGAGAACAACGGTCGCCGCGTCGAAACCTTCAGCCCCTCGACACGACAGCCGTCCGGCAACACACACTGGTTCACCGGGTGGACGCGACCACCATGACGCAGCAGATCGACGCCTGTCAATAATCCGGCGGTCGGTTTCGGCACCCAGTTCATCGACCCCTGATGACAAGGTCACGATCCGGAAACCCTTACGGCACAAGCGAATGCGCTCCGCATTCGCGATTGAACCGAACGCGCCCCGGAACCGTTCACCGGTCCCACGCGCCACGCCGGACAGGCGGCGAACATGCACAGAGAGTCAGAGCTCTACTACAAGCCGCACCCGGATGGAAGGTGCGAGCCACCCGACCGACGCCGAGTGCTCCTACACCGCGCCCGAAGCCTGCGCCGCGGACCGCTGCGGCGGCGCCCAGTCCGGCGAGCGGCCGAGCAGTGCGAGTATTCGCTCGAAGATGCCCGCGTCGCCGTTCACGCCGACGCCCGGCCGGAACGAGGCGTCCGGCCGCTCGCGCGCGGGACCGTCCGGGATGGCGAGCGAGATCATGAGCGCGGCGTCCAGGACCTCGGCGTCGAAGGCCACCGGCACGCCGATCGAGCGCGCCACGTCCCAGCCGTGCGCGACGCTGTCGACCAGGTGGAAGCCGAAGGCGGTCTGCGCCGGGAAGAGGCCGCCGGCCCGGATCTCGGGCAGCCAGAACTGCGCCGCCGGATCCGCCGCGGCGAACGCGTCAGTCAGATCCGCGGCGCTGCGAGCGTGCAGCGGCCCGGGCGCGTCGCTTACCGGGACGGGTGCGAACACACCGAGATCGCTGCTCTCCCCGCGCGCGGATGCGGCGAACCCGCGGTTCTGCCCGGTCATGTGCGCGAGCAGCTGTCCGAGGTCCCACTCGGCGCAGGGCGTCGCCAGCCCCAACTGGCCCGTGCCGACCTGGTCGACCAGGTCGACGCACACCTGGAGGGCCCGGTGGTGCAACACCCGCAGATTCGTCATGTTTCAACGGTAGCCGCCCCCGCTGACAGGCGCGGTCAACGTGGGTAGTCAAGGGGCACGGCGCTGCCGAGGTTGATCCACTGTGACGCGCTGCGCGTCCGGCCCCGCGCGATCCTCGAACCGGACGATCAGGGCAGCCGCAGTTGCCGATCATTTCGCGTCCGCGTAGCAGTCGACGACGGCGGTTGCGAGCGGAAAACGGACCGGGGTCGGCCCGAAGACGGTACGGCGCGCCTCGTCTCCGGCCTCGGCGATGGCGCGTGCGGTCTGCTCGGCGAGGACGGACGGCGTGTGCACGACCACCTCGTCGTGAACGAAGAAGACCAGGTGAGGCGCCATCGCGGGATCCGTGCCCGGCGGCTGGAGCTTGACGAGGCGCCGGCGCAGGGTGGCGAGCCAGACCAGCGCCCAGTCGGCCGCGCTCGCCTGGATGACGAAGTTGCGGGTGAACCTGCCACGGCTGCGGGCGGCCTGACCGGACTGCCGGGCCGGATCGTCGGACCGGCCCGACGAATCGTCCAGCGCGCCCGCTTCGCCTGAATCGGGATCGAGTCCCGGCTCGGTCGAGCCGGCCGGGTCGAGCCCGATCGCGCCCGCGCCGCCGCTCGCGCCCGCGCTCGTGCCGCTCACGATGTTGCGCCACCTCGACGACGGCGGCGGGCACGCGCGGCCCAGGCGCGAATAGACCACTCCCCCGCGCTCGCCAGTGCGTGCGGCGTCCTCGACGTAAGCCATCGCGGTCGGGAAGCGCTTGCGCAGCACCGCGAGCAGCGGCCCGATGCCGCCGCTGGTCTGGCCGTACATCGCGCCGAGCAGCGCGAGCTTCGCCGCGGCGCGGTCGTGGGCGAATGCCTCGGCGGCCAGGGCCTGGTACAGGTCGCCTTCCGCGGCCGCGCGCGCGAGCCCGGCGTCCGCGGAGACCGCGGCCAGGACGCGGGGTTCCAGTTGGCCGGCGTCGGCGACGACCAGGGACCAGCCCTCGTCGGCTATCACCGCGCGGCGCATGATCCGCGGGATCTGCAGCGCGCCGCTGTTACGCGTTCCCCAGCGTCCTGATACGACGCCGCCGACGACGTACTCCGGACGGAAGCGGCCCTCGTGCACGTACGCGTCCTGCCACGCCCAGCCGTGTGCCGCGTGCAGCCTGGACAGTTCCTTGTACTCCAGCAGCAGTTCGACGCCGGGGTGCTTGATCTGGCGCAGCTCCCACGCCCTCGTGGTGTTCACGGAGAAGCCCGCGTGGCGCAGCGCGCGCAGAACCTGCGTCGGCGAGTCCGGGTTGAAGCCGCGGCCGGGCGGGTGGCCGAAGGCTTCGCCGACCCGGACGCCGAGGTCGGCCAGCTTGGCCGGCGGCGCGTCACCGAACGGGCGCGCGCCGAGCAGCTCGGTGAGAACGGCGTCGTGCGCTTTGACGCTCCAGGGCACTCCGCGCGCGCTGATCTCGGCCGCGACCAGTCCGCCGGCGGACTCGGCGGCCCCGAGTGTGGCGAGCGCGGTGGGAACGGCGGGAATGACGGCGACGCTTTCGGCGATGCGCCGCAGTTGGTCCGCGTGTACGGCGACGAGTATCTGAAGCTGCTGCGACGTGTCCGGTGTGCCCGCGCTCGCCTCGATGCCGAACAGCGCGGTCTGCTCCCCGTGCTCGATCGGGCGCGGGTCGTCGGGCACCGGCAGGCCGTTCATCCGCGCCCACA
>JBOHCW010000676.1:0-5688 GCA_050725375.1 Actinocrinis sp.
GCCGCACCCGCGAGGTGGCCAGCGCGGCGGCGGCCAGCGTCGGCATCGCGCCGTACCAGGGTCCTGACGGCAGCCCGCCCCAGGTGATGTGGTCGTAGGTCCAGGCCGAGTGGAAGCCCAGATCCTCGACCCGCCGCCAGATCGGTTCGGCCTCGGCCCACGGGTATTCGGGAAGCACGCACACGCCCAGTCGCATGATCGTCAGCATAGGGCGTGCTCCTGTTCCACGCTGGCTGCTCACCCCTATCCGTCCACCCCGCTACTCGTGCCCGTCCTGCTCGGCGACTGCCGCTTCCAGTGCCTCGTTGAGGCACTGGCGCAACTCGGACAACTGATGCTCGGTGTTCGCGCTCTCGGCCTCGACCGCCTCGTCGCGCCGCTCCTGCGGGATCGCGCGCAGTTCCTCGGCGACGGCGAGCATCGCGTCGACCGCGGCCGTCCAGGCGGCGGGGGACTGCTCGGTGCCGCCGTTCGATCCGAGCCAGCCGATCAGCCAGGCCGCCGATCGCAGGCAACGCGCGCGCGCGATCACGTTGCCCAACGTGCCCCACAGCTCGGCGGCGCGCTGGAACGCGGGCAGCGCGTCCTCGCCCTGGCCGGCGTTCTGCAGAGCCTGCGCCGCCGACCAGGCCAGCCGCGCGTGCGGGCCCTGGTTCTGCGGGTCGTCCTGCACGATCGCGGCCGCCTGCAGGTACTGCTCGGCGGCCTTGCGGTGCTCGCCCAGCTCGCTGAGACAGTCGCCGTACTGCTCGCGGGTCATCGCGATCCCGCCGTTGTCGTACGGCACGTGCACGCGCGGCATCAGCTCGTCGAACAGCGCGGCCGCCTCGGCGTACCGCTTCAGTTCGAGGTACGCGCGGGCCGCGACGAACCGGTTGTGCAGGGTGTCCGGCTCGCTCAGGCCGTCCCAGCGCTCGGCCGCCCGCAACGCCGCGTCGACCAGGTCGAGCTGACGGTCCCGCTGCTGCGCGATCGCCTCGACCAGCAGCGAGCCGAGCTGCGCGGCGGCCTCGGGGCGCACCGTGTCGCCCGCGTTCCTGATCGAGGCGCGGGCGTACAGCTCGGCCGCCGCCGGGTCGTGCGCGCGCAACGCCATCTGCGCGAGCACCGACTCCGGCTCGGCCGCGTCCCAGGGCTGGCCGCCGGCCAGGTACCGCTCGTGCGATGCCTCCAGGTGGTCACGCGCCTCGTCCGGGTCGTCGCGCATGAAGGCCAACTGCGCGAGCATCCGGCAGTACGCGCCGCCGCGCCCGGGATCACCGAGCCGGTCGCAGAGGTCGAGCTCGTCCGCGATCACCCGCGCGACGCTCTCGGCGTCGGGCGGCGCAGTGTCCACGGAGACGTCCGCCGATGCGTCCGCGGTTCGCTCCGGCGACGGCGCGTCGGCGTTCTGCTCCTTCGCGCCGGCCGCCTGCTGCATCAACTCGGCGTAGTGGTTGAACGCCACGTACGCGGACAGGCTGCGCACGTCGAGGTACTGGCGGGCCGTCAGGTCGCCCGAGGCGTACGCGGCCTCGGCCTCCGCGGCGATGACCACGGCCTGCGTCTCGGCGCTCTCCCGGTCCCCGGAGGCGAACGCGCCGAACGCCGCGTGGCTGCGCGCCTGGCGGGCCTCGACCTGGTCGCCGAGTCGTTCGAACCGCTCCGCGACCTGCTGGTACGCGACGCGCGCCGCGGCCGGGTCCTGTTCCATCAGCGCTTGGGCGCGTGACCGGTCGACGTGCGCGGCGATGTCCTCAGGCAGCTCGACGCCGCTGAACGCCACCCGCTCCCACGCTTTACGCGCGTGCGGATGCCGTAGTGCGGTCTGCCGCCTGGCCTCGGCGACCAGTTCGTCGAACCCTGATCCGCCCGGCGTCGCGGCGTCCACGGTCACCGGCGGTTTGGCCTGCCGCTGCACGCTCGGCAGCGTGGTCGGCGATCCAAGCGGCAGCGAGGCGGCCAGCGGCTCGCGCGTGATCCGCTCCTTCACCCGCTCGGACACGGTCGCGTTGCCGTTGCGCGCGTCGAAACGGGCGCACAGCGCGTCGATCCTGGCCTGAGCCAGGTCGGCGGCGCGGGTGACCGTCATGTCGGCGCCGCCGGGCGCCGCGTCCTGTTCGAGCCCGGCGAACCCCGCACCGAGGTCCAGCCCGCCCAGCCCGGCCGCGATCAGCCGGCGCAGCAGCACCAGGGCGCCGACCGCGAAGTCGAGCCGCGTGTCGGCGTCCTCCGCGCCCGAGTCCAGGTACGCCGCGTGCTCGGTGAGGATCTCCAGGCCGCGCGCCTCGTTGCCGGTCAGCGCGCAGAACTCGATGTGCCGGGCGATCGTCGAGCGCAGATTCGTCACGCCGCGCGCCATCCGGTAGCCGCGCAGGTGGTTGGCGCGCGCCTCGTCCAGCCGGCCGAGCCTGACCAGCGGCAGCAGGCTGTACGAGAGCACCCGGTGCGGCTCCTCGGCGCACACCAGTTCCCCGCCCAGCACCGGGGCCCACAGCCGCAGCGCCTGCTCGTCACGGTCGGTGGCCGCGTGCCACTGGCCCTGCGAGCCGGCCTCGCACGCGTTGCAGTCCGCCATCACGTCACGCGGGGCGTCCAGCCAGGCGCCGAACTCGCGCTCGGCCGCCTCCGCGTCCCCGGCGGCGCGCGCCAGCCGGTACCGGCCCATGTGCACCGCGCGCGGCGAGTGCCCGGCCTGCCGGTAGCGCGAGGCCATCTCGGTCAGCCAGCCGTCGATCGAGGCCAGCGGCACCTCGGGCACCGAGGCCATGCCGCTGGTCGCCCACTTGAAGTACCAGAACAGGCTGTGCCGCCGCTGCGCGTCGAACGCGCCCGCGTCGGCGTCCCACAGCTTGAGCAGCCGCGCGAACGGCACCAGCATCTTCGGCGCCTCCGCGCCGTACTCGTACGCGCCGATCACGTCGATCAGCGCCTGCGCGTACAGCGGCGGCTCGCCGGCCGCCTCGGCCGCGTCCACCAGGTACTCGGCCCGCGCGATCTTGACCGGGCCGTTCGGCGTGCCGCCGTTCTCGGCCAGCGCCGTCCAGATCTCCTGCACCGTCATCCCCGCCATCGGATCAGACCTCGTCCCCGGCCCGCGCCGCCAGCGACGCCCACGCCAACAGATCCCCGAACGCCCGGTTGAGCAGCGCCGTGTCTGCCGGCCGCAACGGACGGTGCGTCATCAGCACAGCCTGGCCGTACAGCGACTCGACCGCCGTCGTCAGCAGCGAGCGGTCGGTGATCCCCGTCAGCCTCCTGACGACCGGGCTGTTGTGGTTGAGCACCAGCTGGGCCCTGGGCGCCGAGGACTTCAGCGCGCCCAGGATCTCGGCCCACAGCTCGTCCGCCGCCGCCTCGGTCTCGGCGCGCGTGCGCTCGTGCCGCGCCTCGCGGTTGTCCAGGTGCAGCGCCGGGACGGACACCGGCGCGAACGCGCGCAGGACGACATCGCAGTCCAGCGGATCCAGCGTCGCGCGCGCGGCGGTCAGGAATCCGGTCAGCGCCAGTTCCTGCCCCGGGTCGACCAGGTCCAGGTGCGCGGTCACCACGTCCGCGCCCAGCTCGCCGACCACCACGCCCGGCACGATCTGCGGCAGCTGCTCGACCAGGTCCGCGTCGTAGGTGTAGCCGCCGTTGACCACGCCGATGCCCTGCGCCGCGGCGATCGGCGCGACCTGCCGGAACTCGTCGACCGTGCGCGCGAGGTGCAGGGTCGGGTGGTTGCGCGCGAACTCGGTCAGCGGCACCCGGCCGTCGGTGGTCTCGAACTCCAGGAACGGCAGCATGATCCGCAGCAGCTCCCGGTCGTGCCGCGCCATCGCCTTCACGCCGAGCGCGTGCACGCTCAGGAACGTCGCCAGCCGCGTCGGGTCCTGCGCGGCCAGGCCGGTGAGCCAGTCGCGGATCCGGGTGCCCAGCGCCTCGCGCACGGCGGAGAGGGTCTCATCCTCGTACAGCCCCTCGCGCGAGGCGGTCGGCCGCAGCGTGTCCGTGTCGATGACGCAGCGTACGAAGAAGGCCCACTCCGGCAGCAGGCCGGTCGTCGCGTCCGACAGCAGCATGCCCTTGAGGTGCACGCGGTGCCGGCCCGCCTCGGTCGGGTTCGCCGCCGAGGGCAGCACGTACGCCACGCCGCGTATCCCGGCGAGCGGCACGTCGAGCTCGACGACGTCCAGCGCCTGGAAGCCGAGCGTGCGCTCGCCGTACTCGAACAGCGCCAGGCGGCGCGCGGCCGGCGAGGGGTGGCGCCGGTCCCAGACCGGCGGGCTGTCGGTGGTGCGCACGGCGCCGTCCGGCGTCTCGACGACCACCTCGTACGGCAGCAGCGCGCCGTAGTCGCGGGCCAGCTGCGCGATCCGCTCCGGGGCGAACCAGCGCTCGGCGCCGGGCCGCGGGGTGAGCAGCACGCTCGTGCCCGGGTCGGCGCGGAAGCCCGGCTCGCCCGGCGTGAGCTCCCTGATGGTGTACCGGCCGTCCGAGGTGGCCAGCCACTCGACCGGCGCGGCGCCCGGGTCGGCCGCGGACCTGGTGGTCACCCGGATGGTGTCCGCCACGGTGAAGCAGGCCAGCAGCCCGATGCCGAACTGGCCCAGGAACTCCCGGCGCGCCCCCGCCAGGTCGTCGCGCTTGGAGGAGCGGCCGATGGTGGCCAGGAACCGGTGCACGTCCGCCGTGGTCAGCCCGATGCCCGGGTCCTCGACCCGCAGCGACGCGCCGTCCGCGGCCAGCCTGATCCCGGTCGGCGCGGACGGGTCGGTGCCCAGCCGCGCGGTCACCGCGTCCACCGCGTTCTGCAACAGCTCCCGGATGTAAACGCGCGGTGACGAGTACAGGTGGTGCGAGAGCAGGTCGACCAGACCACGCAGGTCGACCTGGAACGCGTGGCCGTCGGGACCGGCCTGTTGAGCCGGGGCGTTGTCGGACATGACGTTGATCGTAGGCGAGGGTTCGGACAATACGCTGCGCTTTCCCAAGCCGTTACCCGTTAACGTGGGGGGATGGAGGAGATCGACCGGCAGATCGTCAGGCTGCTGCTGACCGACGGGCGGATGAGCTACACCGACCTCGGCAAGGCGACCGGGCTGTCCACGTCAGCGGCGCACCAGCGGGTCCGGCGGCTGGAGCAGCGCGGCGTGATCAAGGGGTACCGCGCCGTGATCGACGCCGAGGCGGTCGGCCTGCCGCTGACCGCGTTCATCTCGGTCAAGCCGTTCGACCCGGCCGCCCCAGACGACGTGCCCGAACGGCTCGCGGGCATCGGCGAGATCGAGTCCTGCCACAGCGTGGCCGGCGACGAGAACTACATCCTCAAGGTGCACGTCGCCACGCCCGGCGCGCTCGAAGGCCTGCTCGCGCGGGTAAGGTCGGCCGCGAACGTGTCCACCAGGACGACGGTCGTCCTGTCCACGCCCTTCGAGGGCCGCCAGCCCGACCTGCCCGATGAGGTCGGCTAGCGCCGGATCAGTCGTAACCTGGGCGCCATGGCGTACGCAGCGGACAAGGCGGCAGACGGCTGGCGCGCCCGCCGCGGCCCGATCGCCGTGCTGACCGGCGCGGGCATCTCGACCGACTCCGGCATCCCCGACTTCCGCGGCCCGCAGGGCGTCTGGACGAAGAACCCGCTCGCCGAGCTGACCTCGACCTATCAGAACTACCTGGTCGACCCCGGGTTGCGGGTGCGCTCCTGGCTCTCGCGCCGGGACAACC
>JBOHCW010000677.1:0-9904 GCA_050725375.1 Actinocrinis sp.
TCGCGAAGGGGCCCTCCCCGACGCTCAGCGCACCCCGTCGCCACGCATCACCGCACGTCACCTACCGGCCCTCAGTCACTCTGCGAGAGCCGCACCCATTGGCAACCGCCGGGAATGAAAAACCCCAGCTCAATGGCTCTGAACTAGGGCTTTCCGTGGAGCCCCCTATCGGAATTGAACCGATGACCTACGCATTACGAGTGCGTCGCTCTGGCCGACTGAGCTAAGGGGGCAGTCACACGGCCGGTGGATGCCTGTGGCGATCACCGGACCGGTGCTCAAGTGTAGCCGGTCTAGTGGCCTTGCTCGCACACAGTTCCTGTGGCGGGGACGGTGCCGCTGAGGAGGTAGGCGTCGACGGCGTTGTTGATGCATGTCGAGCCGCGCAGGTAGGCGGTGTGGCCGTCGCCGTTCATGGTGAGCAGGGCGCCGTTTTGGAGCTGCTTCGCGAGGCCTTGTGCCCAGGTGTATGGGGTGGCCGGGTCCCGGGTCGTACCGACTACGAGGACGGGCGCCGCGCCCTTGGCGGTGACCTGGTGAGGGGTGGTGTCGGGGGCGGCGGGCCAGTAGGCGCACGGGAGGGCGGACCAGGCCACCATCTCGCCGAAGAAGGGGGCGGCCTGCTCGTAGCGCGGCAGGTCCTTCTGGACCTGGGCCGCTGAAGTCGCCTCGTTCGGGTGGTCCACGCAGTTGACCGCGAAGTTGGCCTCGGTCTCGTTGCTCTGGTACTTGCCGTTGACCCGGTTGTTGTACACGTCGGCCATCGCCAGGAGCGTCGAGCCGTCGCCGGCGAACGCCTTGGTCAAGGCGGCGCGCAGGTCGGGCCACCAGGACTGGTCGTACATGGCCACGGCGATGCCGGTCATGGCCAGGGACTCGACCAGCTTGCGGGACGAGTCGCCGGAGATCGGGTTCGCGTCGAGGCCGTCGACCCAGGTCTTGAGCTTGGCGATGCCCGCGGTCGGATCCGGGCCGAGCGGGCAGTCGGCGCGCGGCGCGCAGTCCTGGGCGAACCGGCGCAGCGCGGCGTCGAACGCGGTGGCCTGGGTGATGTTGAGCTGATCCGCCGTCAGGGACGGGTCGATCGCGCCGTCGAGCACCAGGCGGCCGACCCGCTGCGGGAACTCGTCCGCGTAGATCGCGCCGAGGTACGTGCCGTAGGACTTGCCGAGGTAGTACAGCTTGGAGTCGCCGAGCACCCCGCGCAGCACGTCCATGTCACGGGCCGCGTTGACCGTGCCGACGAACGGCAGCAGGGACGCGGAACTCTTTGCGCACTGGTCGGCGAAGAACTGGGCCTGCTGCGTCTCCACGGCCAGTTCGGCGCCGGTCGTCGGGTCCGGCGGCACGTTCAGGAACGTGTCCATCTGACTGCCGCTCAGGCAGTGCACGGAGGTGGACTGGCCCACGCCGCGCGGGTCGAAACCGACCAGGTCGTAACGTGCCGAGACTGCCGCGCTGACGACGCCGACCTGGCGCGCGTAGTCGATGCCCGAGCCGCCGGGGCCTCCCGGGTTGAGCAGCAGCGAACCGATCCGGTGCACCCGGTCCGTGGCGGGCTTGCGTACGACGGCGAGGCTGATCTCGCTGCCGGCCGGCTTGGTGTAATCCAGCGGCACGGCGATGGTGGCGCACTGGAAGCCGCTGTTACAGGCCGACCATTTGACGGTCTGCTCGTAGTACTTGACCAACGGATCGGGGACACCGGACGTGTCGGCCGGTGACCGATGCACCGTCGCCGCGGCCGGCAGCGAGTGGCCGCTCGCGGTGGTGCAGGCGGCGAGTGTGAGGCCGAATACGGCGGCGGCCAGCGCCAGGCGCCCCAACCGCTGTGTTCGTCTGGTCAGGCCGAGTCGCTGCGCCATCGACGCCCCCTTCAGAGGTCCTGGACGTGATCGTCTCGCGATGGCCTTCCCGGCCTCCCGCGGCCTAGGCTACGCCGAACAGGGGTGTTACCCATTTCGCGGCACGGTGCGGGACTCGATGATCGGCCCAGTACGCGGCACTGATCATCCGGCGCGCAGCGCCAAGGCCATCGACTCGACGGCGAGCAGCGGCGCGACGTTGGCGGCGATGGCCGCGCGCGCGGCGAGGATCGCCTCGATCCGGCGCAACGTCGTGGCCGGGCCGGTGTTCGCCGCGATCGCACGGGTCTGGCTCGCGTGGTCGCGGTGGATCAGGCCGATGCCGGCGCCGCCCTGGGGGTCGAACTGCTGGGTGAGCACGTCGCGGTAGAACGCCGCGATGTCGATCAGCGCGCGGTCCAGCGCGTCGCGCTGAGTGCGGGTGGCGCGCCGCTTCTGCCTGGTCTCCAGCTCCTTGAGGATGCCCGCCGAGCCCGCGACGCCGCGCGCGCTGCCGGAGCCCTTGCCCTGTCCGTAGCCGAGGGCGACCTTGAGTTCGTCGGTCTCCTTGGTGTCCAGGGCCGCGCTCACGGCCTTGGCCTCGGCGGTGGCGGCGTCGACGAGGCTCTGCGCGGCACGCAGCGCCCGGCCGATGTCGGCGACCTCGCCGGGCAGCTTGAGCGCTTCGGCGCGCCCTGCCGCAGCCGTGCTGTCGAGTATCAGTGCACGGGCACGTGCGATGTGCCCTTGGGCAGCCAGCGCCGCGTCACGGGCACGCTCACGGTCTACGCCCTCGGACGCGCTCAATGCGTCGGCGATCGCATCAGGCGACGGCGTACGCAGCGCGAGGTGACGGCAGCGGGACAGGATCGTGGGCAGCATGTCCTGGGTCGAGGGCGCGCAGAGGATCCACACCGTGCGCGGCGCCGGTTCCTCGATCGCCTTGAGCAGCACGTTCGCGGCGCCCTCGGTCATCCGGTCGGCGTCTTCGACCACGATCACCTGCCAGCGGCGCCTAGACGGCGACATCGCGGCGCCGAGGACCAGGCCGCGGGTCTGGTCGACGCCGATGGTGAGCTGGTCGGTCGCGACCAGGGTCACGTCGGGGTGCGTGCCGGCCAATGCGGTATGACAATCCTGACATTGCCCGCATCCGGGCGCGTACTCGTCAGCGCACTGCAACGCGGCGGCGAACGCGCGCGCGGCGGTGGAGCGGCCCGAGCCGGGCGGACCCGTGAACAGCCACGCGTGCGTCATCGCGGCCACCGCCGCCCCGCTGCGGCCGGCGAGCACCGCGCGCCCGGCCTCGGCGGCCGTGTGCAGCCGCTCGACCGCGTCGGGCTGGCCGATCAGGGTGTCCCACACGCCGCCCGGACCGGTCACGGCTTCCTCTTGCCCAGGCGCCACCGGCTGCGCGGCGCGTCGTCATCGTCTTCGTCGTCGTACTCGCTGTAGTCGTCGTACTCGTGGTGCCGGCCGCCGGTGCGCACCTTGTCGAGCAGCTGGGTCGGCCCGAGATCCATCGGGAGCACGGCCGTCTCGTCCGTCGCGCGCTCCGGCTCCGTCGAGCCCGCCAACTCGGCGCGCGGGGCCGGCGCCTCGATGTGGCGCAGTAACTCGACCCGCGCCGTGAGTTCCTGACGACCCGCCAATTCACGGGCGGCCTGCTCACGCGCGAGGCCTTTCGCGCGCGCCTCTGTCTGACGCGCCGCCATCTCGACTTCTCGGCGCCGTTCCGCGTCTATGGCGGTCTGCCTGTCCTGCTCCTCCTCGCGTAGCTTCGCCGCGTGCCGCTCGGCCTCGGCGCGGCTCTCCAGCTCCGCCTTCTCCCGTTCGTACTTCGCGCGCTCTTCAGCAGCGCGGCGGGCCTGCTCACGCCGCGCCTCCTCGCGCTGCTCGGCCTCGCGGCGCCGGGTCTCTTCCCGCTCGGCCTTGAGCCGCTCGGCCTCGCGCGCCGCCTCGGCGCGCTCTTCCGCGAGCCGTGCCTCCTGCTCGCGCCGCTCGGCCTCGCGTGCCGCTTTCAGGGCGCGTTCGCTCTCCTCGACCGCCATGACCTCGCGCGGCGAGAGCGGCAACAGCCCTTCCAGCCGGTCCTCGATGATCGCGGTGATCACGCCGACCGGTTCGGACGCGTCAACCACCAGGTACCGGTCGGGCTCTGCGGCGGCGCGCGAGCGGAAGACGTCGCGCACCCGGTTGTGGAACTCGGCAGGCTCGGCCTCCAGCCGGTCCGGGCCGCTGCCGCGGGTCTGCGCCCGCTCCCAGGCCAGCGCGGGATCGACGTCGAGCACGATCACCAGGTCGGGCCGCAGTCCCTCGGTCGCGAAGGCGGACAGCGCGACCACGTCCTCGGCCGCCAGCTCGCGTCCGCCGCTCTGGTAGGCGACCGAGGAGTCGACGTGCCGGTCGGTCAGCACGACCGCGCCGCGCTCCAGTGCGGGCCGCACCACCTTCTCGACGTGGTCGGCGCGGTCCGCGGCGAACAGCAGCGCCTCGGCGCGGGCGCCGATCGGCTCGCGCTCCTTGGCGTGCAGCAGGATCTCGCGCAGCTTCGCGCCCAGCACGGTCGCGCCGGGCTCGCGGGTGGTCACCACGTCGAAGCCGCGCTTGCGCAGCCAGGCCGCCAGCGCGTCGATCTGCGTCGTCTTGCCCGCGCCGTCGCCGCCCTCGACGGACAGAAACCAGCCGGGCAGCCCGTGCGCCCCACCCTGCTGCGACCAGCCGCGCCGCCCCGACGCGGCGGCCGTGATCCGGCTCAGCCTGGCCAGCATCTCCGACCCCGCCCTCCGTCCCGAGTCACCCGCGCATCGTGTTCCACCAGGGTACTTCGCGCAAGGGACAGCCGACCGGGAAGAACGCGAAAGACGCGGGATTCAGCAGTACGCGAAACTAGCGCATACCGCCCGCTGTTGAAGCGGCGCTGACGACACAGTCGCGTTACGACGCGGTCTTCTTCGCGACGGTCTTCTTGGCGGTGGTCTTCTTCGCGGCCGTCTTCTTCGCCGGGGCGGTCTTCTTGGCGGCCGCGCGCTTCTTCGGCGCCGGACCCTTGGCCCGCTTCTCGGCCAGCAGCTCGATCGCGCGCTGCTCGGTCAGCTCCTCGACGGTGAGGCCGCTCGGCACGGTGATGTTCGTCTCGCCGTCGGTGACGTACGGGCCGAAGCGGCCGTCCTTCACCGTGATCGGCTTGCCGGACACCGGGTCCGCGCCGAACGCGCGCAGCGGCGGCTTGGCCGCGCCGCGACCGCCGCGGGCCTTGGGCTGCGCGTAGATCGCCAGGGCCTGGTCGAGCGTCACGGAGAAGATCTGGTCCTCGTCCACGAGCGAGCGCGAGTCGGTGCCGCGCTTCAGGTACGGCCCGTAGCGGCCGTTCTGCGCGGTGATCTCCTCGCCGGTGCCCGGGTCCACGCCCACCACGCGCGGCAGCGACATCAGTTTGAGCGCGGTGTCCAGGTCCACGTCGTCGAGCGACATGTCCTTGAACAGCGAGCCGGTACGCGGCTTGACGGCGTTCTTCCCCACCGCCTTTTTCGGGCGCTGCGGTGTGCCCTCGGGAAGTATCTCGGTGACATAGGGGCCGTACCGGCCGGACTTGGCCACGATCGTGTGCCCTGTGGCCGGGTCGACGCCCAGTTCACGGTCGCCGGACGGTATGGCGAACAGCTGCTCGGCGAACTCCGCGGTCAGCTCGTCGGGCGCGGTGTCCTCAGGCACGTTCGCACGCTCGACGGCGGTGCCGTCCGCGCCGATCCGCTCGATGTAGGGTCCGTACTTGCCGACGCGCAGCACCACACCGTCACCGATCGGGAAGGTGTTCACCTCGCGTGCGTCGATCCCGCCCAGGTCGGTGACCAGCGCCTTGAGCCCTTCGAGCGCGTCGCCGTCGCCGAAGTAGAAGCGCTTGAGCCACGGCACCGGCTCGGCCTCGCCGCGGGCGATCCGGTCCAGGTCCTGCTCCATGCGCGCGGTGAACGCGTAGTCGACCAGCGCGCCGAAGTGCTTCTCCAGCAGTCCGACCACGGAGAACGCCAGGAACGAGGGGACCAGCGCGGTGCCCTTCTTGAACACGTAGTCGCGCTGCTGGATCGTGTTGATGATCGACGCGTAGGTGGACGGGCGGCCGATCTCCCGCTCCTCCAGCTCCTTGATCAGCGAGGCCTCGGTGTAGCGGGCCGGCGCCTTGGTCGAGTGGCCCTCGGCGTCGATCTCGCCCGCCGCCAGGCCCTGGCCCTCCTCCAGCGCGGGCAGCCGCCGCTCGCGGTCGTCCAGCTCGGCGTCGGGGTCGTCGGAGCCCTCGACGTACGCCTTCAGGAAGCCGTGGAAGGAGATGATCTTGCCGGAGGCGGTGAACTCGACGGTGCGGCCGTCCGCGGCGTCGCCGCCGACCCGCACGGTCACCGAGTGGCCGGTCGCGTCCTTCATCTGCGAGGCGACGGTGCGCATCCAGATCAGCTCGTAGAGCCGGAACTCGTCACCGGTCAGGCCGGTGCGCGCGGGGGTGCGGAAGGTGTCGCCGGACGGGCGGATCGCCTCGTGCGCCTCCTGCGCGTTCTTGACCTTGGACTCGTACTTGCGCGGCGCGTCAGGCACGTACTCGGAGCCGTACAACTCACGGACCTGGGCGCGTGCGGCCGTGATCGCGGTGTCGGACAGCGTGATCGAGTCCGTACGCATATAGGTGATGAAGCCGTTCTCATACAGCTTCTGCGCCACAGACATCGTGCGCTGTGCACCGAAGCCGAGTTTGCGGCTCGCCTCCTGCTGGAGCGTCGTAGTGCGGAACGGCGCGTAGGGCGAACGCCGGTAGGGCTTGCGCTCGACCGCGGTCACCGTGAAGTCGGTGTTCTCCAGCGCGGCGGCCAGGACGCGTGCGGCCTCTTCGTCCAGATGGACGACCTCGCCGCGTGACTTGAGCGTGCCGTCCGGGCCGAAGTCGCGGCCCTGCGCCACACGCACGCCGCCGACGCTCGCCAGGCGGGCGTTCATCGTGCGCGGGTCATCGCCCTCGCGGCGGGTGTCGAACAGGGCGGTCAGGTCCCAGTACGCGGCGGGGACGAAGACCATCCGCTCGCGCTCGCGCTCGACCACCATGCGGGTGGCCACGGACTGGACCCGGCCGGCCGAGGTGCCGTTGGTGATCTTGCGCCACAGCACCGGGGAGACCTCGTAGCCGTACAGCCGGTCCAGGACCCGGCGGGTCTCCTGGGCGCTGACCAGCTGCATGTCGATCTGCCGCGGGTTGGCCACGGCGCGCTGGATGGCGTCCTTGGTGATCTCGTGGAAGACCATCCGCTTGACCGGGACCTTGGGCTTGAGCTCCTGCTCCAGGTGCCAGGCGATGGCCTCGCCCTCGCGGTCCTCGTCAGTGGCGAGGTAGAGCTCGTCGGCTTCCTTCAGCAGCGCCTTGAGCTTTCGGACCTGGTCGTCCTTGCCGTCCGAGACGACGTAGACCGTCTCGAAGTCGTGGTCGACGTCCACCCCGAGCTTCGCCCACGGCTGGCCGGCCACGGCCGCCGGGATCTTGTGCTTGGTGTCGGTGGTCGGCAGGTCGCGGATATGTCCGACGCTCGCCTCGACGGTGTAGCCCGGGCCCAGATAGCCCTTGATCGTCTTGGCCTTGGCCGGGGACTCGACGATGACGAGACGGCGCGACGGCGCGTCGGTCCCGGTCCCGGCCTTGCTGCTCGGCGGCACAGTCGTCCGTCCTTCCTGTCCTCTTCGGAGCCGTGCACACGCGGAGGGATACCCTCGCGGCGCGAGGACCCGGCTAGTGAACCAGCCACCCGCCCCATCGCGCCCCCCGTGGCGGGTGAGCGGGCGCATCGATAGGTACTACTTTCAGCCCCGTTGGCGCGACTGAGCACCAGAGTACGCCCAGACACGCCGTGGTTACGTTCGCGAGTCGCCCGCTGTGACTCTCGCGTCCCGTTCACCGCGCCGGTCACTCGATCGTCAGAAAGCCCTCCTCGATCAGCGAGCGGACCGCGTCGAGCCCGCCCGCGCGCAGCGCGTCCGGCGTTAGGCCGAAGTCCTCGGCGATGCGATCGAGCACGTCGCCAAGGGTGCGATGGCCGTCCAGGGCGCCGAGCAGCGCAGTGCCGACCGGATCGATGTCGCCCGAGCGGTACAGGCCGGCGGTCTGCCTGATGCGGGTCGAGACGTTGGTCCAGCCGTCCTCGCCGGGTTTGGCGACCTGCTCCAGCACGAGGCCGGTCGCGACACGCGGACCGGCGGCCAGCAGCTCTTCGTCGCCGGTCTCGCGCACGAACGCCTGGCGGTCGAACCAGTCGGGCACGATTGCCCCGAGGGGCTGGTCGATGTGCCCGGTCAGCTCTTCGAGGCGGACGGTCGGCAGGTCGGCGCCGGTGGCGCGCAGGGTGATCCAGCCGAAGCCGACGGCCTCGATCCGGTTGGCGGCGAAATAGTCCAGGTACGCCTGGTAACGCTCGATGTACTGCGGTGTCCCGTGGTCGCCGGAGTCGCGCAGCCACAGTTCGGCGTACTCGGCCGGATCCTGCACCTCGCGCTGGACGACCCACGCGTCGCAGCCGGTCGCCCGCACCCAGGGGGCGACGCGTTCACGCCAGTCCACGCCCTCGACGTGCAGCCAGTTCGCCAGGATCTGGCACCAGCCGTCCTCGGCGAGATGGCCCGGCGCCTGCTCAAGCACCACGCGGCACAACTCGTCGCCGGGCAGGCTCGCGTCCCGATACGTGAAACGTCCGGCGCCACGTGCGGATTCCGGCGAGATCACGAACGGCGGGTTGGACACGACCAGGTCGAAGCGTTCGTTCTCGACCGGCTCGAACAGGCTGCCGGGGCGCAGGTCGAGGCGCCCGGCGTCCTCGGCGCCGAGCGAGAGCGCGGCGGTCAGCCGGGCGAATTCGAGCGCGCGCAGATTCAGGTCGGTCGCCACGATGGACTCGGCATGTCGGGACAGGTGCAGCGCCTGGACACCGCAGCCGGTGCCCAAGTCCAGCGCGCGGCCGACCGGCTCACGGACCGTCAGCTGCGCGAGAGTGGTCGAGGCGCCGCCGACGCCGAGCACGTAGTCCGGCCGCATCGGCGCATTGTGGCCGGTCACCAGGCCGGCGCCGAGATCGGAGACCAGCCACCAGTCGACGTCGGACTCGCCGTAGGGCCGGATGTCGACGCCTGCGCGGACGGTGTCGTCCACCCGGTCTTCGGCCAGCAGCCCGCCGGCCAGCGCCTCCTCCAGCGGGAGGGCGCGCGCCGCGGCGGTCCGGTCCACGCTCTCTTGCAGCACGAACAGCTTGATCAGCGACGCGATCGGGGAGTCGTCGGCGCGTACCGCGTGCGAGGCGGCCACCGACTCGTTGCGCGAGAGCGCCGAGTACGCGATAGGGCCGAGGGCTTCCAGACAGCCGTCCACCGTGTACTGCGCCTTGAGCAGCGCCTCGCGCAGCCGCTCGATGGCGCCTTGATCCGTCATCAGCTCGGTCACAGGCAGCACTCTATGCAATCGCGCGCGTGCACTCCCCACACGTATAACGCGAAGCGGCCCGCACAGCGCCTCTGTGGGCTCTGTGCGGGCCACCTTATGGCCGTGGGACCGCTACGCCGTCTGACGATGCGTCAGGCGCGTCCGTCAGACGTGCGCGACGGCTCCGTTCGACTCGTCGGCCGCGTTGCCCTGGCCGGGCACCTCGGCCTTGACCGCGATCGACCTGCGCTTCGAGTTCCACACCGAGACGACGATCACCAGGAACGCGACCGCGGCGATGGCCGCGCGCACGCCGGCGCTGGAGCCGGTGCCGATCGACAGCGAGACGATGGCCGGGGCTACCAGCAGCGAGACCAGGTTCATCACCTTGATCAGCGGGTTGATCGCCGGGCCGGCGGTGTCCTTGAACGGGTCGCCGACGGTGTCGCCGATGATGGTCGCCTCATGCGCCGCGGAGCCCTTGCCACCGTGGTGGCCGTCCTCGACGAGCTTCTTCGCGTTGTCCCAGGCACCACCGGAGTTGGCCAGGAAGACGGCCATCAGCACACCGGCGCCGATCGTGCCGGCCAGGAAGCCGGCCAGCGGGGCGGTACCC
>JBOHCW010000678.1:0-5691 GCA_050725375.1 Actinocrinis sp.
GGCCTTACCGTCGAACAGCGTCACACGCAGGTCCACCAGCGGATAGCCGGCGAACACGCCGCGCTCCAGTTGCGCGCGCACGCCCTTTTCCACTGACGGGATGAACTGGCGCGGCACCGCGCCGCCGACCACCTTGTCCACGAACTCGAAGCCCGAGCCGTTCGGCAGCGGCAGCACCTCGATGTCGCAGACCGCGTACTGGCCGTGCCCACCGGACTGCTTGACGTGCCGCCCGTGTCCGGACGCGGCCGCCGTGAACGTCTCGCGCAGCGACACCCGGTGCGGCACCGTCTCGACCGCCACGCCGTACCGGTTCGCCAGCCGGTCCAGCACCACGTCCCGGTGCGCCTCGCCCATGCACCACAGCACCAGCTGGTGCGTCTCCGGGTTGATCTCCAGACGCAGCGTCGGGTCCTCGGCCACCAGCCTGGCCAGCGAGCTGCTGAGCTTGTCCTCGTCCGACTTCGCCTTCGCCAGCACCGCGATCGGCAGCAGCGGGTCCGGCATCACCCACGGCTCCATCAGCGCCGGGTCGTCCTTCGCCGAGAGCGTGTCGCCGGTCTCCGCGTGCGCCAGCTTCGCGACGGCCACGATGTCACCGGCCACTGCCTGCTGCACGGGGCGCTGCGTTTTGCCGAGCGGACAGGAAAGGGCGCCGATCTTCTCGTCCACATCGTGGTCGGGGTGGCCGCGCTCGGCGCGCCCGTGCCCTGACACGTGCACCGGCATCTCAGGGCGCAGCGTGCCGGAGAAAACGCGCACCAGCGAGATGCGCCCTACGTACGGGTCCGACGTCGTCTTGATGACCTCGGCGACCACCGGCCCGTTCGGGTCGCACTCTAACGGCGCCTTAGGCGCGCCGGACGGACTCGTCACCGCCGGGATCGAGTGCTCCCCGGGCGCCGGGAACGCCTTGGCCATCAGCTCCAGCAGCTCGATCGCCCCGACCCGCACCGCCTCGTCGTCCGCGTCCGCGTGGCCCGCAGTGCCGATCGGCAGCACCGGGTAGAAGTGCCCGCGCGCGACCGCCGTCTCCAGATCGTCGATCAGCACCTTGACGTCGATCTGCTCGCCGCCGAGGTAACGGTCCATCAGGGTCTCGTCCTCGCTCTCGGCGATGATGCCCTCGATCAGCGCGTTGCGAGGCCCCTCGATCAGCTCCAGGTGCTCCGGGTCCGGTTCGCTCTCCGCCCTCTGGCCGCCGGTGTAGTCGTACATGCGCTGTGACAGCAGCCCCATCACGCCGGCGACCTGCTCGTGGTCGTCGAGCAGCGGCAGGTACAGCGGCTGCACCCCGTCGCCGAACACCCGCTGGCAGATCAGCACGATCTCGTCGAAGTCGGCGCGCGGGCTGTCCAGCTTCGTCACGACCACCGCGCGCGGCATCTCGACCGACGCGCACTCCTCCCACAGCAGCTGCGTCGCGCCGTCCACCCCGTCCGCCGCCGACACCACGAACAGCGCCGCGTCCGCCGCCCGCAGCCCGGCGCGCAGCTCGCCGACGAAGTCGGCGTAACCCGGAGTGTCCAGCAGATTGACCTTCACCCCGCCGAACTCGACCGGCGCCACTCCCAGGTTCACCGAGCGGCCGAGCCGGTGCTCGATGTCGTCCGAATCGGTGACCGTGCCGCCGTCCTCCACCCGACCGGCCCGCCCGACCGTGCCGGTCGCGGCGAGCAGCGACTCCGCCAGAGTCGTCTTCCCGGCGCCGGTGTGGCCGACCAGGACCACGTTGCGGATGGCCTCCGGCCGCTCGGCCACCGGCGCCTTCGCATCCCTGCCGCCGCGGTTGGCATCCTTCTTCTCGGACATTGCATCCTCCCGGCGCGATGAGCTCGGCTGCTGCTGTGGCGCGGACACCGCGACGTCCGGACACCCCGGCAATCCGGCGCTGTGATCCGCCCGTAACGCAGCGTTCAGGTTTTCCTTGAAGGGAACTCCTCTTCACAGCTCCCGACAAGCCTTTGCACCAGCCTTCCACCCCACAGGGCCACCCGCGAACCGCCGGGTCCGCGCGGGGTGGGCGGACCGTGGCCCGTCCCACCCAATACGATGGGCGCCGCGGTCCGGGCGCCGGGCCGCTTCGCGCCGCCGACGACGCTGGGACTTCGATGCTGAACCGCTACGCGCGGGCGTTCTTCACCCGCGTGCTCACCCCCACCGCGCAGTTCCTGCTGCGGCGCGGGGTCGGACCCGACACGGTCACCCTCGTCGGCACGCTCGGCGTCGTGGTCTGCGCGCTGGTCTTCTTCCCGCGCGGCCACTTCCTCTGGGGCACCATCACGATCGCCGCCTTCATCTTCTCCGACCTGCTCGACGGCACCATGGCCCGCCTCTCCGGCCGCGTGTCCAAGTGGGGCGGGTTCCTCGACGCGACGATGGACCGATTCGGCGACGCGGCGATCTTCGGCGCGCTGGCCTACTACTTCGGCACGGTGCACGACCGCGTCATGTTCGTGCTCGCGCTCGTGTGCCTGGTGTCCGGCGCCATCACGTCCTACGCACGCGCGAAGGCCGAATCGCTCGGCTTCGAGTGCGCGGTCGGCTACATCGAGCGCGGCGAGCGCCTCGTCGGCTCGCTGGTGGCCACCGGCCTGGCGGGGCTCGGCGTACCGTTCGTACAGGCGATCGCACTGTGGGGTCTGGCCGTCGGCTCGACCGCTACGGTCATGCAGCGCATCTTGTACGTGCACAAGCAGGCCGTCGCGGCCGGACTGACCGCGGGCCCCGGCGAGCAGCAGTCCGCGGAGGCGGCCAAGTGAGTAAGGCCAGTGCGTTCAAGAACTCGTTCGTAGACGGGGTGACGTACCGGCTGTACGTGCTCGGCTGGGGTGTCATCAAGCGCCTACCGGAACGCACCGCCTACCGGCTGTTCGAGCGCATCGCCGACCGCGCGTGGGCCAAGCGCGGTAAGGGCGTCACGCAGCTGGAACGCAACCTCGCGCGCGTGCTCGGCCCCGACGCGACGCCCGAGCGCGTCCGCGAGGTCTCCAAGCAGGGTATGCGCAACTATCTGCGCTACTGGTGCGACACGTTCCGCCTGGAGACCTGGCCGATGGATCGGGTCATCGACACGTTCCATCTCGACGGCGAGCAGATCCTCAAGGACTACATGGCGTCCGGCCGCGGCGTGGTCCTCGCGCTGCCGCACATGGGCAACTGGGATCACGCGGGTGCGTGGGCGGCCAACCAGTTCAACGGCTTCACCACGGTCGCCGAACGGTTGAAGCCGGAGCGGCTGTTCGAGCGCTTCGTCGAGTACCGCGAGTCCATCGGCATGGAGGTGCTGCCGCTGACCGGCGGCACGAACACCTTCCGCGGTCTGATGCGGCGGCTGAAGTCCGGCGGCCTGGTGTGCCTGGTCGCCGAGCGCGACCTGACCGACAAGGGCGTGCCGGTCCAGTTCTTCGGCGAGACCACCAGGCTGCCCGCCGGGTCGGCCGCCTTGGCGCTCGCGACGGGCGCGGTGCTGATGCCGGTCACCTTGTGGTACGAGCCGAGTTACCAGCACGGGGCCGTGCACCGGGAGATCCCGGTGCCGACCGAGGGCACCCGCGAGGAGAAGATCGCGGCGATGTGCCAGAGCCTGGCCGACGTGTTCGCCGAGAAGATCGCCGAGCATCCGTCCGACTGGCACATGCTGCAGAAGCTCTGGCTCAGCGACCTCGACCCGGCCAAGGCGCCCGCGTCGCAGTCGCAGTCGTCGTCACAGTCGGAGCCGGAGCGGGCGATCGGGGCGGAGCCCGAGGCGGCGGCCAGGGCCGGAGCGGCTACGGGGGCGGGGACGGACGCCGGAGCGCCGCGCGACCGCGAACGGTGAAGATAATCGGAATGAGGCGCAGCGGGTGAAGATCGGGATCGTCTGCCCCTACGCGTGGGACGTGCCTGGGGGCGTGCAGTTCCACGTGCGGGACCTTGCCGCCCACCTGATCGGCCTCGGCCACGAGGTCTCCGTCCTGGCGCCCGCCGACGACGACACGCCGATCCCGCCCTACGTCGTAGCGGCCGGCCGTGCCGTGCCTGTGCCCTATAACGGCTCGGTCGCACGCCTCACCTTCGGCTTCCTGTCCGCCGCGCGCGTGCGTCGCTGGCTGCATGACGGAGCATTCGACGTCGTACACCTGCACGAGCCGGGCACGCCCTCGCTCTCCCTGCTCGCCTGCTGGGCCGCCACCGTGCCCATGGTCGCGACCTTCCACACCGCCAACCCGCGTTCGCGCGCGATGACCGCGGCGTACCCGATCCTGCAGCCCGCCCTGGAGAAGATCAACGCACGGATCGCAGTGAGCGAATACGCCCGCCGTACCCTGGTCGAACACCTCGGCGGAGACGCGGTGGTCATCCCGAACGGCGTCGACGTGTCCTTCTTCGACGACGCCGCCGCGCGCACCGGCTGGACCACGCCGAAGGACGAGGACGGCCCGGACGGCGCGGGCGGCACCATCGGCTTCATCGGCCGCATCGACGAGCCGCGCAAGGGCCTTCCGGTGCTGCTGGAGGCGTTCCCCGACATCGTCGCGGCCCGCCCGAGGACCCGCCTGCTCGTGGCCGGGCGCGGCGACGCCGAGGAGGCACTGCTCGCGCTGCCCGAAAACGTGCGCGGCAACGTCACGTTCCTGGGCATGGTCTCCGACCAGGAGAAGGCCGAACTGCTGCGCTCGGTCGACATCTACTGCGCGCCCAACACCGGCGGCGAGTCCTTCGGCATCATCCTGGTCGAGGCGATGAGCGCCGGCGCCCCGGTCCTGGCCAGCGACCTGGACGCGTTCTCCCTGGTCCTGGAGCAGGGCCGCGCCGGGCGGATGTTCCCCAACGGCGACGCGTCCGCCCTCGCGAAGGAGGCGCTCGCGCTGCTCGCCGACCCCGCCCGCCGCACGGCCCTGAGCGAAACTGCCGCCCGCGCGGTACGCAGATACGACTGGTCCGTCGTCGCCGCCGACATCCTGTCCGTCTACGAGATGGTCACCGAATCGAACGCCCAGGTCAGCGCGGCGGCGCTGGCCGTGGTGCGGTCGGGGCTCGGCCGGGGCGGGGCCAGATCCGCCGAACGCGGCCACGGTCACGGCCACGGCGGCACCGGCGGAACCGGCAACGGCACCGATGAGCCGCGCGCCGAGTCCGGACGGGGGCGCCGGTGAGACTCGTCCTGACCCAGTACACGGAGATCGTCGTCCTGGTACTGGTCCTCATCCTGCTCTACGGCCTGTACCTGAGCTGGACGGCCACGCGCCTCGACCGCCTTCACGTGCGGCTCGACGCGGCCAGGGTCGCCCTCGACGCTCAACTCGTGCGCCGCTCCGCCGCCACCCTCGAACTGGCCAGGTCCGGCCTGCTCGACGTGGCCACCGCGGTCATCCTCGCCACCGCCGCCCGCAGCGCCCAGATCGCCGCCGAGGACGAGCGCGAACCCACCGAGTCCGCCCTCACCCGCGACCTGCGCGCGGCGTTCGAGGACCCGCGCGAGGCCGCCGTGCTGAGCGAGACCCCCGAGGGAGCCGACCTGGTCCAGGAGCTGGGCGCCGCCATGCGCCGGGTACAGCTCGCCCGCCGGTTCCACAACGAGTCCGTGCGCGCCGTGCGCCAGATCCGCGGCTACCGCCGGGTGCGCTACTTCCGGCTGGCCGGCCGCGCCCCCGACAAGCCCACCTTCGAGATCGACGACGAACCGCCCGCCGCGTTCGTGCGGTGACG
>JBOHCW010000679.1:0-2484 GCA_050725375.1 Actinocrinis sp.
TCGCCGATGGTCTCGGCGATCTCCCGGAACTGGACGCCGTCGTCGCCGGTCGGGTGGAAGCGCGAGCCGGCCGGCGCCTTCTCCAGCGCCAGACGGTATACGCGCGCCGCGTCGAGCGTGTGGCCGGCCGACCAGCGGTTCGAGCCGTCGCCCACATACCCCGACACCCCGGTGTCACGGGCGATGCCGATCAGATCCGGCACGAAACCGTGCAGGTCGAGTGCGCTGTGCGTGGTCGGAGCCAGCCGCACGACCGAGCTGCGGACGCCGCGCTCGGCCAGCTTGACCACGGCGTTCTCCGAGTCGACCCGCGGCCCGGACTCCAGCACGTCGTGCTCGGTGCCCGGCCGGCCCAGGTCACCGAGGAATGCCAGCAGCAGGGTTCCGCTGGTCGTGACCAGCGGCTTGCCCGAGCCCGCCAACGCCTCGCCGATCGTCTCGACGACACGCAGATCGGCCTGCGCCGCGTCCGCCATGCTGCCGGACTGCACGACATCGTGCTTGAACGCGAGGTGGATCACGCCGTCGGCCGTCGCGGCCGCGTCCCGCAGCGTGTCCAGATCGTCCAGGTCACCGCGGCGTACCTCGGCGCCCAGCGCGGCGACCGCGGCGGCGGCCTTGTCGGACCGAGCCAGGCCGACGACCTGGTGACCGGCCCCGACCAGTTCGGGGATGACGGCGGACGCGACGTGTCCGGACGCGCCGGTAACGAATACGCGCATGAGAGAAGACCTCCGGGAGAGCGGCCGCCCACGTCCCGCACCTGCGCTTACGCGAACCCACGTGCCCCGCGTGCGGCCCGGACGACCTGATGTCACTTGGTGTCTTCACTGTAGCAGGCGATGGCACTTGATGTCATCACTACAATGGTTCCATGGGTCGTTGGGAGCCGGACGCGCGCGGCCGCCTGGAAGAGGCGGCGATGGCACTGTTCGCCGAGCGCGGCTATGAACAGACCACGGTCGCGGACATCGCCGAGCGCGCGGGCCTGACCAAGCGCACGTTCTTCCGGCACTACGCCGATAAGCGCGACGTGCTGTTCTCCGGTTCGGCCGCGCTGCAGGAGCTGATCGTGAACGCGGTAGCCGCCGCCCCCGACGACGCGCCGCCGATCGAGGCCGTCGCGGCCGGGCTCGCCGCGGCCGCCACCGCGCTCCAGCACCGCGTCGACATCGCCCCGCGCCGCCAGCGCCTGATCGCGGAGAACTCCGAGCTCCAGGAACGCGAACTGGTCAAGTTCGCCGTCCTCGCCGCCGCGATCGCCGGCGTCCTGCGCAAGCGCGGCGTCGAGCCGCGCGCCGCGTCACTGGCCGGCGAGGCGGGCATGGCCGTGCTCAGAGTCGGCTTCGACGAGTGGGTCACCGACATCGAGCACCTCGACCTGGGCACGCTGTTTCGCCAAGCGTTCGCCGCCCTGCGAAACGTCACGGCCGGCGAGTGACGTGGTCGGGGCTGCACTACTGCGCAGAGCGCGGATTTGCGGTCTGCTAGTCGTATGAGACTCATCCTGAACGTCATCTGGCTGGTGCTGTGCGGGTTCTGGATGGCGATCGGTTACGCGCTGGCCGGGCTGCTGTGCTGCGTCCTGATCATCACGATCCCGTTCGGGCTGGCCGCGTTCCGGATCGGCGGGTACGCGCTGTGGCCGTTCGGCCGCACGATCGAGCCGCGGCCGGACGCGGGCTCGGCGTCGTTCATCGGCAATCTGTTATGGATCGTGCTGTTCGGCTGGTGGCTCGCGCTCGGGCACCTGTTCACGGGTGCGCTGCTGTGCGTAACCATCATCGGGATTCCCTTGGGCATCGCGAACTTCAAGCTCGTCCCGGTGACGCTCACGCCGCTGGGTGTACAGATCGTGCGCGCGTAACACCGTGACGTTGTGACGCCGTGAGGAGATCCGCTCTCGACGGCTGCGACAGGGTCGGTTCTCGTACGTCATCGCGGCGTGAGCTGTCGGCGCGTTCGCGTTCGTCTAGGCGCGCCCTAGCTGAGTGACAGTTCGGCGCGATAGGCCTCCAGACGTTCGACCAGTTCGACGGGATGCGCGAGAGCGGGAAGGTGGCCGCTGTTCATCTCGTCCGGCACGATGCCCAGCCGTTCGCGCACGACCCGGCGCTGGAAGTCGGCCGGGAAGAACCGGTCCTGACGACCCAACAGGAACCGGGTCGGCACGTCCGGCCATGCCTTGAGCGGATACGGACGCGCAAAGGGCGTGCCGGACTGTCCGGTCTCACCGCGCGCGAAGGCGGCCTCGACGACCTCGGGCGGCGCATCGTGGAAGAACGCCTCGCGTACGTCGAACTCACCGTCGACGAGACGCCCCTCGCGCGCGTCCGCCTCGCGTTTCGCCTGCTCCCACCCGGTCTCGGTCCACCAGGTGCCGGCCGACTCGCCCACCTTGGGCACCATCGCGGCCACCATGACCAGCAATTCGACCGGTACGCGTTCGCACACCAGCGGCGCGGTGAACCCGCCCATCGACTG
>JBOHCW010000680.1:0-8769 GCA_050725375.1 Actinocrinis sp.
GTTCACCGTGTAGTACCCGCCGCCGCTGCCGTATCCGAACGCGGTCGCGGCCTGCGCGCTCGGCGCGGCGAGTAGTTGTTCGGCGGCAGACGCGCCCAGTCCGAGGGTGAACGTGCCGGCCGCGGCGCGGCTGAGGAATTGGCGGCGGCTCGGCCCCGACGGCGTACGGTCGCGATGCGCGCGGGCCGGAGTCTGCTCGGTCATGGTGGCCTTTCCTGTCGCAGTCTGCGTGGATCTGCGGATTTTCGGACGGTTGCGAAACCGTAGTTTCGAATCGTCGAACCCGACAACGGCGGACGCGGGCAGGCCGGCGGCGCGGCGGCACGGCGCAGCTAGCCGGGCACCTGGCCGGCTGTGCGGGGTGAAAGTTCCCGGCAATCGCCATCGCTCCACCCGGGCGGGCGATGACCGTGGTGAACACGACAGATGGTTGAGACGACACGCATCGGCCTCCGCGCCCGAGATGGGGGACGCGGAGGCCGATGCGCACTTTCTGTGTCTTACTCAGCGCTGTGATCCAACGTCGTGGGATCTAACGCTGTGTGGTCGAACGCTGTGACCGGAACCGGATCAGACCTGCGGTCCGGCCGGGTCGGTCACCGGCAGCTGGGCCAGGAGGTGCGGCGCGGGCACGCCGGCGATGGTGTGCGGGCCGGAGTTGCCCCAGGCCGCTGCCTTGGCCCACGCGTTCGGGGCCAGCTCGACCAGGTGCGACGGTGCGTAGTAGTGGTAGCCGTAGTGCAGGCGCGCGTTGTTGTGCGCGTCCACGGTGGCCTCGGTCGCGCCGACCGGCGCCGTGGCGATCAGGCCCATGTGGCTCGCCTCGTTGTTCGGGCCGAGGTAGGTCACCACGAAGTCGCCGGGGCGGGCGTCGGCCGGGTCGTCGCCGACGTCGATGCCGAGACCGCTGTCCATCAGGTAGGCGTAGATGTTGTTGTACTGCGGCAACGGCGAGATCAGCAGCAGGTCGTAGACCTTGCCGTTGGGCGCCGTGTAGTTGAAGTAGTCGTCCTGCGGCGAATCCGGGCCGAGACCCGGGATCAGGCCGGCCGCGGCCATGGAACGGGCCACGAACTCGGCGCACTCGTAGTCGACCTGGGACGAGCCCGCCGCGACCGGGGTCGGGTCGTTCCACTTGGTCCAGCTCCAGTGCGTCTCGGCGAACGCGACCTCCTTCGACCGGGTCACCTGGTCCAGCCACGAACCCGGGGCGGCGGTGGTCACGGCGCCCGCCCGGGCGACGACGGCCGGATGCGACGAGGCCGCCACGTGCGAGCCGTCCGCCGAGGCGGTCACGGCCAGAGCCGGAACCCCGGCGCACGCCAACCCTGCGGCGATCGCGTAGACGGTGATCCGCCTGCGACTCAAATGCGTCACTCTGTCAATTCCCTCGCTTGCCGAAGTTTCCGCGGCACGGCACGGGGCGGCTTCCTGGTTCGTGGTTCAGCCCGCCGCGCGGTCCGCCGGAACCCGTCCCGGTAGACCCCTGGTATCAGTACGCGGATGATGGCGGGATCGGTTGCGCCGCAGGCTATCGATCCTTACCGACACAGGGTGCGCCGGGGGACGGAACGGGCCGGGCGCGGCTCACCACTCCTCGTCGTCCTCGTCCTCGGCCACCGCGAACTCCTCGGCGTCATCGACCTTGACCTTGTCGACCTCCGCGTCGTCGATCGCGACGTCCTTGAACGCGGCGAGGCTGGACAGGTCCTCCTCCGCGTCGCCGAACTCGAACTCGTCGTCCTCGCCGATCACGTGCATCGCGGCCTCTTCGGAACTGGACGCGCCGCCGTCGACGCCGACGTCGCGCGCCAGGTAGTCCGCGTCCCGGGCCTCGTGGGCGCCCTCGTCCACGGTGACCAGGCGGCCGGTGCGCGGCTCGCTGGCCAGCAGCTCGCCGTCCTCCTCCGGCTCCTCCTCGGACAGCCGCTCGTCCAGCGACTCGCCGGTGCGCGACTCACGCAGCGTCACGCCGTAACGCTCCGAGTTCGGGTGCCGCTCCTGCGGGCTGATTCCGGTGTCCAGCGGGTCCTCGGACAGGTCGTCGCTCTCCAGGGTGTCGCCCCCGTCCAGCACTCCGTCGTCCTCCAGGTAGTCCGCGGACTGCTCGGGGTCGTCCCACTCAGCCACGTCGTCGCTCATCTCGGTCCTCGCTCACGTTCGGTCGGCGCCGCTCCCGGCCGCGTGCACAGCGTCGTGCGCGGCGGTCGGCGAGGCAATCATGCGCCCGCCGGACGGGTGAACGCACCATCCCACATCTCACGCGCGTGAATCCGCGCGTCGCGGGGCCGCGACGGGGGGCGGTAAGCCGGGATTCGCGGCTGCTGTCTGGAAATTCACCGGCTGGTAACAGATAGTGGAGAAAAGTGCCAGAAAACGGAGGGTGTCCGCGGCGCCGCACGGCGTCGCCCACGTCCGCCGGCCCGGCGTGAGGAGGCCATGATGGCGCGGGCCATCTGGAGCGGCAGCCTGAACTTCGGCCTGGTCACGGTGCCCGTCGAGCTGTTCTCGGCGACCAGCGACCGCACGCCGAAGTTCCACCAGCTGCAGCGCGGGACGGGCGATCGGGTGCGCGTCCAGCGGGTCAACGAGCGCACCGGCGAGCAGGTCGCGTTCAAGGACATCGTCAAGGGCTACGAGTTCGACGACGGACAGTACGTCGTGTTCACCCAGGACGAACTGGACGAGATCGCGCCGGGCCGCTCGAAGGCGATCGAGATCTCCGGCTTCGTGGATCTTGAGCAGGTCGAGCCGATCTTCTTCGCCACCACCTACTACCTGGGGCCGAAGGGCGAGGAGTACGGCCGGGTGTACGCGCTGTTGCGCGAGGCGCTGGAGAAGACGCACCGGGCCGGCGTGGCCAGTTTCGTGATGCGCGGCCGCCAGTACCTGACCGCGATCAAGGCGGAGAAGCAGGTCCTGGTGCTGCACACGATGCATTACGCGGACGAGATCCGCGATCCGGTGCGGGAGATCCCGGCGCTGCCGGGCGAGGTCGTGGTCAACGAGCGCGAGCTGGGCGCGGCGCGGCAGCTGATCGAGACGCTGGGCGTGGCCTGGGACCCGCACGAGTACCGCGACGAGTACCGGGCGCGGCTGGACGAGCTGATCGAGGCGAAGCAGCACGGCGAGGGCCTGGTCAGCACGCAGCCGCCGCCGTCGGCGACCAATGTGGTGGACCTGATGGACGCGTTGGAGCGCAGCATCGCGCTCGGACGGCGCGCCGATCCGCGTATGGCCGCGGAGAGTGCAGCGGGTCCGGACAGTGCGGCGGGTACGGAGCGTGCGGAGAGTGATGACGCACAGCAGGCCGCAGAGGGCGGCGGCGCGTCCGGTGACCAGTCTGCGGGCGCGGAAGTGGTTCCGGCGAAACCGCGGAAGGGCACCCGTGGGAAAGCCGCTTCGCCGGCGGCTGAATCGGACCGTCCGGCGGGTAAGCGCGCGGCCGCGAAGTCGGCGGGACCGGGCGGGAAGAAGACATCCGCTAGCCGGCCGCGCGCCGAGGATCTCAGTGCGCTGAGCAAGGCCGAGTTGTACGCCCGCGCGACCGACCTGGACATACCCGGCCGCTCGACGATGTCGCGGGACCGGCTGCGGGAAGCGGTCGAGCAGGCCGTCCGGGCACGCGCACGGCGCGGCGCGACCGTCGCCTGAGCGGCGGCTCGCGCGGCCGGACGGTGCCCGGACACGTAGACAGACGATGGCGGACAGGCGACGGTGTCGAAGGGAACTGACATGGGTCACGGAGCGGACCTGCGCACCGAGCTGGCCGCCGACCAGCGGCTGATCGAGCTGGCGGCGCGGCGCTGTGCGGACGAGCGCGATCCGGCGCGCCGGCACGAGCTGGTCGAGCAGTTGGCGGCGCTGACCGCGCGGCACGTGCAGCAGACCGCGGGCCTGCTGGCCGACGCGCTGCACGAGTACGCGCCCGAATACGAGGACGAACTCGCCCGGGCGCTGGCCGCGCAGGCGCGCGGGCTGCTCGACGTGGAGCGCGAGCGGCTGCTGCCGGCCCTGGAGAAGGCGGTGACCTGGCACGTACTGGAGGACCTGGGCGAGAAGGTCCGGGCCGGGCGGGCCTGATGGCGGGCGCCGAGCATTCGTCCGCGCACGCTTCGGGCGCGCCGGCGCCGCAGGGGCCGAGCTGGGCCGGGATGCGCGCCGTCGCGCCGATGCTGGCGACGCTCGGCCGGCTGCCGCCCGACGACGAGGACGGCTTGTACGGGTACGAAGTCAAGTGGGACGGCGTGCGCGCCGTCGGCTATCTGAGCCGGGACGAGTTCAGGCTGGTCTCGCGCAACGGCCGCGACATCACCGTCGCCTACCCGGAACTGCTGGCGCCGGGACGGGTGGCCGGGCACGGGCTGGTCGTGGACGGTGAGATCGTCGCGTTCGACCAGGCGGGCCGGCCCTCCTTCGGCGCGCTCCAGCCGCGGATGCACCTGCGCGAACCCGGCCGCATCGCCCGGCAGCGCGAACGCAACCCGGTCGCGTACGTCCTGTTCGACGTGCTGCGCTACGACGGGCAGCCCATCACAGGGCACGAATACCGCGAGCGGCGCGCCGTGCTCGACTCGCTGGACCTGTCCTCGGTGCCGGCCTGGCGCCGGCCCGCGTACCGGGCCGGCGAGGGCGCGCTGCTGTACGAGACGACGCGCGAGTCAGGGCTCGAAGGTGTGATGGCGAAGCGGCTGGACTCGGGCTACCAGCCCGGGCGGCGCAGCGCGGACTGGCTGAAGATCAAGCACGTGCGCACGCAGGAGGTCGTGGTCGGCGGCTGGACGCCGGGCGAGGGGCGGCGGCGCGGCACCTTCGGGTCGCTGCTGCTGGGCGTGCCGGACGAGGGTTCGGCCCTCGCGTTCGTCGGGCTGGTCGGCACCGGTTTCACCGAGCGCACGCTGGCGGACCTGGACCGCCGGCTCGCGGCGCTGGCCGAGGACCGCAGCCCGTTCGACGGTCCGGTGCCGGGCGCGATCGAGCGTGAGGCGCGCTGGGTGCGGCCGACGTTGGTCGGCGAGGTCGTCTACAGCGAGCGCACGCGGGACGGAATGCTGCGCACTCCGGTGTGGCGCGGGCTGCGCCCGGACAAGAAGCCGGAGGATGTACGCGCCGAGTGACGGGTAGACCGACAACACCCGGCTCTGTTCGACGACGAACCGGTTTGGCGGACGAGACTGTTTCACGGACGCGTCTGTTCCACTGGCGCGCCTGTTCGACCGACGAGCGCGATAGCGGAGGCTGACGTGGGCGAGGCCGCACCGGGCGATCGGCCCGCCAACGACGGACGACCGGAGACCGAGCTGGAGCGCTGGGACCGCAACTTCACCGAGCTGCTGCAGGAGCTGCGGGTCGCGCAGACCGGTGTGCAGATCCTGTTCGGCTTCCTGCTGACGGTGCCGTTCAGCATCCGGTTCGAGAAGGCGACCGTGTTGCAGGTGAGCGTTTACACGCTCACGGTGCTCGCGTGCGCGCTCGCGGCGGCGCTGCTGATCGCGCCGGTGAGCCATCACCGGCACGCGTTCCGCCAGGGCCGCAAGCGCGAACTGGTGCGGATCGCCGACCAGTTCGCCCGGGCGGGGCTGGTCGCCCTGCTCGTCGCGATGGCCGGCGTGGTGTTCCTGCTGCTCGACGTGATCCAGGGCATCGCGCTCGCGGCGCCGATGACCGTCGTCGTCGTGCTGGTCTATGTCGAGCTCTGGTACAGGCGACCGCGCCTCGCCATGAGGCACGAGGCGCGGTCGGCGACTACGGATGGGGCGGGCGGCGCCGGTGGGACGGGCACCCGCGGCGGTACCGGCGAGGCCGGATGACCAATGACTGACGGCTGGTGACTAATGACTAATGGCTCACCAGCGGCCGTACCAGCGGCGGCGGCCGCCGGTCATCTCGCCGCGGCGCACGCCGAAGCCGATCAGCCACGCCACGAACACGATCAGCGCGATCCACCACAGCACGTGCGCGGCGAAACCGAGGCCGCCGAGCAGCAGTGCCACCAGCAGAACCAATAGGATGACGCCCATGTGTTCACTCCTTCGACCGCGAAAGAGCCGCGGTACTTCGTCGCGTCTTGGCTTGTGGACCTCGGGTAACCGCTCGGCGGGAGGCCAAACGTGGAACCGAACGAAGATGCGACGCGCGGGAGTGGACGCCGAGCCGTCGGATGGCTATCCGACCACGTATATCAGTGTTCAGCGACGCAGTAGGACGCCGCGCACGTACGCCGCCTGGCCCGCGTGCTGAAGCGTGTCCGACACCACGCTGATCAGCCGCACGCCGAGGGTGACCGCCGGGGTCCACGACTCGTCCACCACACGGTCGAAATCGGCCTCGGCGAGGCCGGCGACATACTCGACGGTCTGGGCGTGTACGGCGTCGTAGTAGCCGGTCAGCAGGTCGGACGAACCGACGCGCACGGCCGCGACCTCGGCGGAGGTCTGCCCGTAGCCGACCGCCTCGGGCTTGAACGGCAGCTCGAAGCGCTCGTGCCAGCCCTGCGCGAGCCAGGCCTGGTCCAGGCCGAGGGCGTCGGCGACGTGGTCGTCCTGGACCCGGGTCAGATGCCAGACAAGCCAGGCGATCGAGTTGGCGTCGGCGTCGAGGCGCTCGCTCAGCTGTTGCGGGGTGAGGCCGTCCACCGCGGCGTGCACGACCTGCTGCACCCGGCTGAAAGCGTCGATGATGAGATCCGCGCCGTTCATGGGCTCCTCCTCGTGCTCGGTGATCGCAGTCGGGACATTACCCTGCCACGCGGACCGGCGCGCCGGCCGCGTCACCGGGGCGGCGTGGCGCGTAATTCGTTGCGGCGCGGGCCAATTGAGCGGCTGAAACGTTGCACGCCGACTGAATACCCGCTCGTGAACCTGAAAAATATCTGTATCGTCAGCCATCGTTGACCCCGTTATAACGCGGCGCTAATTTCCCCCTCAGTGTCCGGACACGCGCGGTACGGCGGTCGCCGCCGCCGTGGCCTGTCCGAACGCTGATTCACCCGACCGGCCACCGGACCGTCCGGCCGCCGGTGTACCCACGCACGCGACAGCGGCCGGAATCGGGCCTGGCCGGCGTCGCCCCCTCCCGTTTCTGCATCGCTGACGCGTGCCCACCGTCGAGCGGCGCATCAGGGCCATGCGGCGACCCCGCACGCCCCGATGGCGTACGCCCGAAAACTCCCGTGCGGCGCGGCGCACCCACATGCGCGGCCGCCACCCGAGAAGGGGAATCGCAAGTGACCCATCCCTCCACGGACCGCGCCCAGCGCGGATTCCGTAAAGCGCTGGCTGCTGCCGCCGGCCTGACCACCGCCGCGGCGCTGTCCCTGGCCGCGGCCGCCCCCGCCTCCGCGTCCACCGTGACGCAGAACGCGAACCCGTCCGCCTCCGCGGCGGCCAACCCGTACTCCCCCAGCTACCAGCACCCGTACCGGCACGGCGCCCTCCCGACCATCGGGCAGCTGGCGAAGATGAAGTCCTACTCGGCCGCCCACCCGGCGGCCACCGCGGCCACCGGTCCCGAGACGCTGTCCTACGGCGGCGGCATCGACGGCATCGGCGTGCAGAGCGGCCACTCCAAGGTCTACCTGGTGTTCTACGGGACCCAGTGGGGCACCTCGAGCACGGACGCCAACGGCAACCTGAAGTTCACCGGCGACTCGGCCGGCGCGGCCGGCGCCGCCCAGCAGATGTTCAAGGGCATCGGCACCGGCGGCGAGACCTGGTCGGCGGACCTGACGCAGTGGTGCGACGGCGCGGTGGCGACCGGCGCGACCAGCTGCCCGGCGTCCGGCGTGAACTTCATCCCCTACCAGACCGGCGGCGTGCTGGCCGGCGTCTGGTACGACAACGCGGGCGCCTCGCCGAGCGCGGCCTCGGGCCACCAGCTGGGCCAGGAGGCGGTCAACGCCGCGGCGCACTTCGGCAACACCAGCGCCGCCGCGAACCGCGACGCGTACTACGTGATCCTGTCCCCGCACGGCACGAACCCGGACAGCTACCAGGGCCAGTACTGCGCCTGGCACGACTACAACGGCGACAGCACCCTGACCGGCGGCGCGGTCTCCTCCCCGTACGGAGACATCGCCTTCAGCAACCAGCCGTACAACATCGACTCGGGCGCCGGCTGCGGCGTCGGCTTCGTCAACTCCCCCGGGACCACCGACGGCTTCACCATGACCCTCGGCCACGAGTGGCACGAGATGATGTCGGACCAGAACCCGGCGGGCGGCTGGACCAACAACACCGGCAGTTCGTACCAGGGTCAGGAGAACTCGGACGAGTGCGCCTGGCTCAACCCGGGCACCTCCGGCGGCGCGGCCAACATCACCTTCGGCAGCTTCGGCACCTACGCGGAGCAGGCCAGCTGGTCGAACGACACCAACAACTGCGCCATCTCGCACGCGATCCTGACCCACGGCGGCGGGACCAACACCGTGACGGTCACCAACCCCGGCACGCAGAACTCCACCGTGGGCACCGCGGTCTCGCTGCAGATTCACGCTTCCGACTCGGCTTCGGGCCAGAGCCTGACCTACAGCGCGAGCGGCCTGCCCAGCGGCCTGTCGATCAGCTCCTCCGGCCTGATCTCCGGCACCCCGAACACGGCCGGTTCGTTCACCTCCTCGGTCACGGCGACCGACACCACCGGCTCCTCCGGCTCCGCGTCCTTCACCTGGAACGTCTCGGGCGGCGGCGGTGGCGGGTGCACCGCGGCGCAGCTGATCGGCAACCCCGGCTTCGAGACCGGCGCGGCCAGCCCCTGGACCCTGTCCTCCGG
>JBOHCW010000681.1:0-28537 GCA_050725375.1 Actinocrinis sp.
CGGCCGGACGATTCACGTGGAACAAGCACCGCCACGTGGACCGGACGGCCGACGTATATCAGGCCCCATATTCGTCGGTGGGGCCGGCCGGGAGCGTCAGGCGCCGGGGGTGCGGTGCTCGGCGGCGGCCTTGCCGTCGACGCCGGTGACCGCGTGGCCGCCGAACTGGTTGCGCAGCGCGGCGACCATCTTCATCGACGGCGAGTCCTCCTGCCGGGAGGCGAACCGGGCGAACAGCGCGGCGGTGATCGCCGGCAGCGGCACGGCGTGGTCGACCGCGGCCTGCACCGTCCAGCGGCCCTCGCCGGAGTCCTCGGCGTACCCGCGCAGCTTGTCCAGGTGCTCGTCCTGGTCCAGCGCGTCGACCGCGAGGTCGAGCAGCCACGAGCGGATGACGGTGCCCTCCTTCCAGGAGCGGTACACCTCCCGCACGTCGGTCACCTCGGGGACGGCCTCCAGCAGCTCCCAGCCCTCGGCGTACGCCTGCATGATCGCGTACTCGATGCCGTTGTGGACCATCTTGGAGAAGTGGCCCGAGCCGACGCCGCCGGCGTGCACGAACCCGAACTCGCCCTCGGGCTTGAGCGCGTCGAAGACCGGCTGGGCCTTGGCGACGTCCGCGTCCTGGCCGCCGACCATCAGGCCGTAGCCGTTCTTCAAGCCCCACACGCCGCCGGACACGCCCGCGTCGACGAAACCGATGCCCTTGGGGGCGAGCTCTTCGGCATGCCGCTTGTCGTCGGTCCAGCGGGTGTTGCCGCCGTCCACGATCACGTCGCCCTCGGACAGCAGGCCGCCGAGCTCCTCGACGGTCGAGTCGGTCGGCGCGCCGGCCGGGACCATGATCCACACCACCCGCGGAGCGGAGAGCGAGCCGACCAGCTCCTTGAGCGAGCCGACGTCCGCCAGGTCGGGGTTGCGGTCATAACCGACCACGGTGTGTCCCGCTTGGCGGATGCGCTCGCGCATGTTCCCGCCCATCTTGCCCAGACCGATGAGTCCGAGTTCCATGACGCCTTCCCTCTGCCTGCTATCGCATGCCGTCGTGTGCCGCGCGGCTGTTCCGACCTCGTCGTCGCTGTCAGCTCCCGACGGTATCGCCCGTACCGCGCGGCCGCACACCCTGCCTGTCGCGGCCCGGACGGGCGCTCAGCCGGACAGCCGGATCGGCATGATCAGGTAGCGGTACGCCGGGTCGTGGTCGGCGTCCACGGCAGGGCGCCCGGTGAGCACCGCGGGCTTCGTGGAGGTCGTGTACGACAGCTGTGCGTACGGCGCGTCGATCGCGCTGAGCCCTTCGAGCAGGTAGCCCGGATTGAACGCGAGGGAGATGTCGGCGTCCTCGAACACGGCGTCCATCGACTCGGAGGCCTGCGCCTCGTCGCCGGAGCCGGCCTCCAGGGTGACCTGCCCGCCGGAGAAGCCCAGCCGCACCGGGGTGTTGCGCTCGGCGACCAGGGCGACGCGCTTGACCGCGTCGATCAGCGGTGCGGTCTCGATCACCGCCGCGCCGGTGTACTCGGCCGGGAACAGCGCGTTGTACTTGATGAACTCGCCTTCCAGGAGGCGGGTCGTGGTCCGCCGGCCGCCGGCCTCGAAGCCGATCAGGCCCTCGCCGGTCTTGCCGTCCTCGCCGGAGAGCGCGATGGTGACCCACTCGCCGGAGATGAGCGACTTGGCGATGTCGGACAGCGTCTTGGCGGGCACCAGCGCGACGGCCTCGGCGTCGGCCCGCTCCGGCTTCCACAGGATCTCGCGCACGGCGAGCCGGTAGCGGTCGGTGGCGGCTAGGCGCAGCGTGTCGCCGTTGATCTCGATGCGCACGCCGGTCAGGAACGGCAGGGTGTCGTCCTTGCCCGCGGCCACGGCCACCTGGGAGACCGCGTTGGCGAAGGTGGCCCCGGCGATGGCGCCGCTGGCGCCGGGCATGTCGGGCAGTGCGGGGTAGTCGTCCACCGGCATGGTCTGCAGGGTGAACCGCGAGGTGCCGCACACCAGGATGACCTTGGAACCCTCGGTGGCGATCTCCACCGGCCGGTTCGGCAGCGCGCGGGTGATCTCGGCCAGCAGCCTGCCGGAGACCAGTGCCGTACCCGTCTCCTCAACATCGGCGGCCAGTTCGTTGCGCGCCGAGACCTCGTAGTCGAAGCCGGAGACGGTCAACTGCGCCTCGTCCGCCTTCAGCAGCAGCCCGGCCAGCACCGGGGCCGGCGGGCGGGCCGGCAGTGAACGCGCGGTCCAGGCGACCGCGTCGGCCAATACGTCGCGTTCCACACGGAACTTCACCGGGCTCGCGCCTCCTGACAGTCGGGCCGGGTTTCGTCGCCCGGCGGCATCGGCAACCATCATGCCGCTTTCCACAGACAGTGGAGGGCGACTGGCGTCGATCCCGCTCAGGTGTGCCCGAACTCGTGACAGCCGACCCGATCTTCCCGGCGGCCGCGGGTTTTCCACAGCGCTGTGGATGGAAGAAGGCCGATGAGTCGCCGGACGGGCTCCGCAGCGGGCTTCCAGGCCACGCTAGCGGAAAGTATGAAGAGCGGACGTCTGACCTTCGGTGCAGGTTTTCCACAGATCGAGCTCGAAACGACTGTCGTTCGAGGAATCAGCTTAGACATCTGTAGTCGTAGTAGTAGGTCCTGTGGAAATGTGGAAAAGCGTCCTTTTCGCAGGTGAAAACCTAAATCTTCGTCCACAGGGGGTGTGGAGAACCTGGGGATAATCGAAGGTGACCTGTGGACGACGAAAAGTTGTCCCCAGCGTTTCCACAGGCTGACCCGAGTTTTACACAAGCTGTCCCCAGGTTTGTCACCAGGGCTGGGGATAAAGTGCTCACCCGAATGGGTTACGCCGCCGGGACCTGCGGGGTTTATGCACAGAAGTTATCCCCAGGCATCCACAGGCTGTGGGAATCGCACTCGACCGGCTGGCAATGTGTCCTCTTTGCGTTATTTATCCACAATGCACAGATCACGGCGTTGATGGGGACATTAGTCGACTAAATCGGTAGCGTGACGGGTGACACGCCAGCGTGTCTGACGAAAAGAACCCTGTGGAGTGACGATGAAAAGCCTCCGGCGCCTTACCCACAGGTTGTGGATAAGGCGCCGGAGGCTGTGTATATCGGCAGCGCGACACGTAAGGGCGTAGCGGCGTAACAGAACGGACGAATCAGCCGCGCATCGACTTGATGCGGTTGGTCAGCTCGGTGACCTGGTTGTAGATCGACCGGCGCTCGGCCATCAGCGACCTGATCTTGCGGTCGGCGTGCATCACGGTGGTGTGGTCGCGGCCGCCGAACTGCTGGCCGATCTTGGGCAGGGACAGGTCCGTCAGCTCGCGGCACAGGTACATCGCGATCTGACGCGCCGTCACCAGCACGCGGCTGCGCGAGGTGCCGCACAGGTCCTCTATCGACAGTCCGAAGTACGTGGCCGTCTGCGCCATGATCGTGGCGGCGGTGATCTCCGAGCCGCCGCTGTCCGGGATCAGGTCGCGCAGCACCGCCTCGGCGAGCGGGAAGTCGACCGGCGCCCGGTTGAGCGAGGCGAACGCGGTGACCCGGATCAGCGCGCCCTCCAGCTCCCGGATGTTGGTGGAGATCTTGCTGGCGATGAACTCCAGCACTTCGGGCGGGGCGTTCAGGCCCTCCTGCGCGGCCTTCTTGCGCAGGATCGCGATGCGGGTCTCCAGCTCCGGCGGTTGGACGTCGGTGATCAGCCCCCACTCGAACCGGGAGCGCAGCCGGTCCTCCAGCGTGGTCAGCTGCTTCGGCGGCCGGTCGCTGGAGATGACGATCTGCTTGTTGGAGTTGTGGAGGGCGTTGAAGGTGTGGAAGAACTCCTCCTGCGTCCCCTCCTTGTTCTCCAGGAACTGGATGTCGTCGATCATCAGGATGTCGACGTCGCGGTACCGGCGCCGCAGCAGGTCCTGCTTGCCGTCGCGGATCGCGTTGATGAAGTCGTTGGTGAACTCCTCGGTGCTGACGTAACGCACCTTGGTGCCCGGGTACAGCGAGCGGGTGTAGTGGCCGATCGCGTGCAGCAGGTGGGTCTTGCCCAGACCCGAGTCGCCGTAGATGAACAGCGGGTTGTACGCCTTGGCCGGAGCCTCGGCCACCGCCACGGCCGCGGCGTGCGCGAACCGGTTGCTGGAGCCGATGACGAAGGTCTCGAACAGGTACTTGGGGTTGAGCCGTGCGGCCTCGACGTCCTTAGCGCCGGCCTGGCGTCCGCCCGGACCGCTGTCCTTCCGGTGCGGTATCGGCAGGTCGTCGTCGCGATCGAATGGCGACCTGCCGGAAGACGGCCGGTCCAGCAGCCCGGATCGATCGGACATGCCCGCGCCCAGACCGGACCGGTCCCCCGTGCCGCCCTCGACGAACTCGGGGCTGCGAGTCGGCGTCGGGATCGGCGGCTGCGCGAGGTCGTGGCCGTCGGAGCCCTCCGGGTCGTTCGGCAGCCGGTCCCCCGACATCGGCGCGAACGGCAGCCGCGCGGCGGGCGCGGCCGGCTGCGGCTTGGCCGCCGAGACGGTCACCGCGATCCGGATCTCCTGGCCGAGCAGCCGGCCGAGCCCCGAGGTGATCAGGTCGCGCAGCCTGGTCTCCAGGACCCCCTTGGAGAACTCGTCGCCGACGCTGAGCAGAGCCGTGTCGCCGACCAGCGCCATCGGCACGATCACGCCGAGGAACGCGCGGTCCCCCGGGCTGATCGCGTCGGCGGCGTCGATTCCGGCCAGGAAGGTGGCCCACACCGACGCGAAGTCGCCGGGTGCGCCGTCCGCGGCCGCGGAACGGGAAGTCTCGTCAGGCACGGCTACCACTCACGGGTCGGGGTTGGGCTGGAGTCGCGCCCGTCCACAAGTTTTCCACAAGCGCTGTGGAAAACTCGCCGTCCAGTTCCGCGGGTCCGCCGGTGTTTCCCCCGAACCGGCCCGTCCACTGCGCCCCGGCCTGCCGCGATCGCGAAGCGTGCAGCTCAGACATGGTGCGGACCTGGATTCGGGCGACTCGACCGGCAATAGCGACTCGCATGACGGTAGCCATCCGAGGCGCCCTGTTCAACTCGTTGTCCACAGGCTGTGCCTAAAGAGGCAAGGTGAGCGCGCCCTTAGTTGTCCGTGCCTGTGTACAAGGGACGGAGGCGGTTTGACCCACCGCCGATCCGCCGCGTACCGTGAGCAGGTCGAGATGTCGACCGGTGTTGTGCCATGCCTGTAGCAAAGCGCGTTGCTGCGTGACTACCGGCCTATCGGAGCAGCTAACGCTCCACACGGTGCCGAATAGGACATTCCGGCCTCGAAGACCGAAATCAGCATCTGTCTGGAGCCTCCAGTGAGCAAGCGCACCTTCCAGCCGAACAACCGGCGTCGCGCCAAGACCCACGGCTTCCGGCTGCGCATGCGTACGCGCGCCGGCCGGGCCATCCTCTCGGCGCGTCGGTCCAAGGGCCGGCGCAACCTTTCCGCTTAAGTCCCAGGTGCTGCCCGCAGACCGCCGTGTGAAGCGGGGCGACGAGTTCGCCCGCGCGATCCGCGGCGGGCGCCGGGCGGGGCGCCCGACCTTGGTCGCCCACCTGTGGTCCGTGGACCGGGACCAGGTCGAGTCGAGCGTTGCCGAAGCCCGTACGGGTCCCGCCCGTGCGGGCTTCGTCGTCAGCAAGGCGGTCGGGCCGGCGGTGACCCGCAACCGGGTCAAGCGTCGGCTGCGGCATCTGGTCGCGGACCGGCTCGACGCGCTGCCCGACGGAGCGGTGCTGGTGGTGCGGGCCCTGCCGCCGGCGGCGGGCGCCGGGGCCGCGGAACTGGCCCGCGACCTCGACTCGGCACTGAGCCGGCTCGGGCGGCCACGATGAAGGCGGCGGCGCAGTGAAGGCGGTGTCGGATTGAAATACGTGCTCATGGGTCTGATCCGGCTGTACCAGCTGACGATCTCCAAGCTGCTCGGGCCGGTGTGTCGCTACTACCCGAGTTGTTCGCACTACGGCTACGAGGCGATCAGCGTCCACGGGTCGGTCAAGGGCTCGATCCTGACGGCCTGGCGGATCCTGCGGTGCAATCCGTGGAGTGCCGGGGGCGTGGATCCGGTGCCTCCGCGGGGCGAGTGGCGGATAGTGGATGTGGATGGGGACGCTGCTTCGGCGCGCCGTTCCGTGTGAGGTTGTCGTGGGTCTGAGTCGAGCCGAGGAGCCTGACCGTGCAGTGGTATGACAAGCTACTGAGTCCGCTGATCTGGGGCGTCAGTTGGATAATCGTTCAGTTCCACAAGGTGTTCGGCCATATCTTCCTGCCCAACAGCGGCTGGGCCTGGGGACTGTCGATCGTCCTGCTCACGCTGGTCATCCGGGCCGCCCTGATCCCGCTGTTCGTCAAGCAGATCAAGTCGATGCGGGCGATGCAGGTCGTCCAGCCGGAGATGAAGAAGCTCCAGGAGAAGTACAAGAAGGACCTGGAGCGGGCCAGGCTCGACCCGGTCAAGAAGCGCGAGATCCAGTCGCGCCAGCAGCGCGAGACGATGGCGCTGTACAAGGAGCACGGCACCAACCCGTTCGCCAGCTGCCTGCCGCTGATCGTCCAGATGCCGTTCTTCACCGCGCTGTACCGGCTGCTGTACAACGTGGCGAACCTGCATCCGATCTTCTTCATGAGTACCGCCCTGGTCGCCAGCGCGAACAAGGCGCACATCTTCGGCGCGCCGATCTCGGCTCACTTCAACGCGAAGGCGGCGGTGCTGCAGGGCTCCAGCCCGACGACCGTCAAGGCCGTCATCATCGTGATGACGATCGTCTACGTGGTGACGCAGTTCATCACGCAGCGTCAGATGATCATGAAGAACAGCGCGCCGGACAACCCGATGGTCCAGCAGCAGAAGATGATGATGTACGTCATGCCGGTCTTCATGGCCTTCTTCTGCTTCATCGCCCCGGTCGGTGTGTTGATCTACCTGCTGACGACCAACTTCTGGACCATGGGCCAGCAGTTCTACGTCCTGCGCAACAGCCCGCTGCCCGGCTCGAAGGCGCACGAGGAGCACCTGGCCCGGGAGGCTGTGAAGGCCGCGAAGAAGGCCGCGAAGAACGGCGAGCCGACGGACGCGGTCGGTTCGGTCGAGGACCAGGTTCCGGTGAAGGGCGCCGCCAAGAGCGCCTCGGCCAAGAGCAGCTCGGCCAGGAGTGGCGGCAAGAGCGCGGCGAAGGCGAACGGCAGCGCCAACGGGTCGGCGACCAAGGTGGCGAGCGGAGCGAAGGCCGCCGCGGCCGCACCCGAGGACGAGCAGTCGAAGATGCCGCAACGCAATCAGCCGGTACGCACCACGCGCAGCGGGCGCAAGAAATAGGCTTCGGGCCCCAGAGGCAGGCGTGATCGCCGGTCGGCGGGGCCGAGATACGGATGTAGGGAGAGCACGGTGACGGATTCGACCGTCGAGACGGCGAAGTCGGTGTCCGCCGAGCGGGACACGGACGAGGTCAACCGCCTTGAGGAAGAGGGCGAGATCGCGGCCGACTACCTGGAGGGTCTGCTGGACATCGCGGACCTCGACGGGGACATCGACATGGACGTCGAGGGGGACCGCGCGGCGGTCTCGATCGTCGGCGAGCGCCTCGACCAGCTGATCGGCTCGGGCGGCGAGGTGCTGGAGGCGCTGCAGGAGCTGACCCGACTGGCGGTGACCCGGGAGACCGGGGAGCGCACCCGCCTCATGCTGGACGTCGGCGGCCACCGCGCTGCCCGGCGCGCCGAGCTGGAGCAGTTGGGCGCGCAGACCGCGCTCAAGGTCAAGCAGACCGGCGAGCCGGTGAAGCTCGCGCCGATGAGCCCGTTCGAGCGCAAGATGGTGCACGACGCGGTGGCCGCGGCCGGGCTGCGCAGCGAGTCCGAGGGCGAGGAGCCCAACCGGCGCGTGGTGGTCATGCCGGCCTGACGGCCGGTCCGCCCGGCGTCGGCAACGCCGCTTCGAACCCTGACGGCCCCGTCTCGTGCGAGACGGGGCCGTTTGTTTGCCAGAATTGGGGCTCGGCCAACCGGCCGCGGCCCCGCGCCGGACGTGTTACACGTGAAACTGGGAAATCTGATGCTCGATGCGCAGCTGCCCGCCCCGCCGCAGGCGGCGGTCGGGTTCTTCGGCCCGGCGCTGCCGGTGGTGCGGCGGTACGGCGAGTTGCTGGCCGGGGCGGGAGTGCAGCGCGGGCTGATCGGGCCGCGGGAAGTCGACCGGCTCTGGGAGCGGCACCTGATGAACTGCGCCGCCATCGCCGAGCTGATCCCGCAGGGCTCGCACCTGGTGGACGTCGGCTCCGGCGGTGGGCTGCCGGGCATCGTGCTCGCCGCCTTCCGGCCCGATCTGCGGGTGACCCTGCTGGAGCCGCTGCTGCGCCGCACGACGTTCCTGGACGAGTGTCTGGACGAGCTCGAACTCGACAACGCCGAGGTGCTGCGCGGCCGGGCCGAGGACTGGGCGAACCGGATGGGCGCGGACGTGGTGACCGCGCGCGCCGTCGCCCCACTGGAGAAGCTGGTCGGGTGGTGCCTTCCGCTACTTCACGCCGGCGGCCGGATGCTCGCATTGAAAGGCGACGCGGCGTCAGAAGAGTTGGCCGCGGCGACTCCCGGCCTCAAGAACCTCGGCGCCGCGAGCTGGGACGTGGTCGAGGTCGGCGAGGTGCTCGGCAGCGCCGCGACACGCGTGATCCGCATCGACCTCGGACCAGCGGGGTTCCGGCCGACACGTCCACTGCGACGCTCAGGCCGTAGTGCGCGTGGTTAAATGTGGCACCGCCTCTATGCGCGCACGTGCCAGGTGGACCGCTTTGCCTTACGCGCGAATGCAGTTACTAAGGCCGCCGGTTTCACGTGAAACGTCATCCCAATGAGTGAGTTGCTCGGGAAACGCGCCGCGACTGACTCCTTAGATACTCCGACCGAGGCGGCGAGGGGACATGATGGTCGCGCACGGTCAGTACAGTGCTTTTTCAGAGGACGAACCCGAGCGCGGTGAATCGTCTTCGGAGACAGGCCGCGCGGAGTCGGCCGGCGAGCCGCTTCCGCGTGGATGGCGGCTCGACGAGCCCGCGGACCCGCCGACGCCGCCGGACGGCTTCAGCTGGTCCTGGCGGCTCGACCCGCGGGCCGTGGACGCCGAACGAGCCGTCGTCTCGGCGACGGAGGAAGAGAGTTGGCCGATGGCCTACGACCAACCGCCTACGGCAGGACTGCCCAACACCGAGCCGGTGTACCCCGAGGTGGATACCGACACCGACGTGTTGCACGGCGGCCGCGGGCGGTCCGAGGACACCCCGATAGCTCGTGAGGCGGAAGCCGCGCTGGCGGCGCTGTCCCGTGTGACCCAGGAACTGCCGAAGCCGAGCCGCACCCGGACCTTCGTGGTGGCGAACCAGAAGGGCGGGGTGGGCAAGACCACCACGACGGTGAACATCGCCGCCTCGCTCGCGCAGGGCGGCTCGAACGTCCTCGTGGTGGACCTCGATCCGCAGGGCAACGCCTCGACCGCGCTCAATGTGGACCACCACTCGGAGATCCCGTCGATCTACGACGTGCTGATCGAGCGGTACTCGATGGAGGAGATCGTCCAGCCGGTGGCCGACATCCCGGGGCTCTACTGCGCCCCGGCGACCATCGATCTGGCCGGCGCCGAGATCGAGCTGGTCTCGATGGTGGCGCGCGAGAGCCGGTTGCAGCGCGCACTGGCCGGCTACCACAGCTCGATGGACTACATCCTGATCGACTGCCCGCCCTCGCTCGGTCTGCTGACCGTCAACGCGATGGTGGCCGGCGACGAGGTGCTGATCCCGATCCAGTGCGAGTACTACGCGCTGGAGGGCCTCGGACAGCTGCTGCGCAACATCGAGCTGGTGCGGGCGCACCTGAACCCGGACCTGCACGTGTCGACGATCCTGCTGACCATGTACGACGCGCGCACGCGGCTGGCTTCCCAGGTCGCGGACGAGGTGCGTACGCACTTCCCGGATCAGGTGCTGCGGACCGCGGTGCCGCGTTCGGTGCGTATCTCCGAGGCGCCGAGCTACATGCAGACCGTTATGACGTACGACCCGGCATCTACCGGCGCGCTCGCCTACCGCGAGGCCGCCCGTGAGATGGCCGAGCGCTGGGCGGCGCGGGAGGCCGCCGCCATGATTCCCGTCCAAGTGGACGACGAGGCGACCCACGCCCGCATGAACAAGCGAGACGACGCGGGAGCGGACGCGGGGGCGGACCTTCGGGCCAACATCGGGAACGACGCTGAGGTGAAGCGATGAACGACCGGCGACGGGGACTCGGCCGCGGGCTCGGGGCACTGATCCCGACGATGCCCGTAGAGGGGGCCGAGGGCACGGCGCTGACTGCGCCGGCTCCGGCGCCCGCAACCGCGCCCGCTGGCGCGCCGTCCGTCCCACCGCGGCGCCTGCCGCTCGGCGAGATCTATCGCGCGGACGCCGAGGAGGTCCCGGAGCCGCCCGGTGCGCAGTTCGTCGCCGCCACGATCGTGGCGGACGAGGTGCCCGGCGCGCACTTCGCGGAACTGCCGATCGATTCGATCACCCCGAACCTCAAGCAGCCGCGGTCCGAGTTCGAGGACACCGCGATGCAGGAACTGGTGCACTCGATCCGCGAGGTCGGGCTGCTTCAGCCGATCGTGGTGCACCCTGAGGGCGGGCGCGGTACCGGTCGCTACGAGCTCATCATGGGCGAGCGCCGCTGGCGCGCGGCCCAGGAGGCCGGTCTGCAGCGGATTCCCGCGATCGTGCGGGAGACCGAGGACGAGCGGATGCTCCTGGACGCGCTCCTGGAGAACCTGCACCGTTCGCAGCTGAACCCGTTGGAAGAGGCGGCCGCGTACGACCAGTTGCTCAAGGACTTCTCCTGCACGCACGAGGAGCTGGCCGACCGGATCGGGCGCTCACGCCCGCAGGTCTCGAACACGTTGCGTCTGCTGAAGCTGCCGCCGAGGGTCCAGTCGCGCGTCGCGACGGGTCTGCTCAGCGCCGGCCACGCCCGCGCGCTGCTCGGCTTGGACACGGCGGAGGAGCAGCAGCACCTTGCCGAGCGCATCATCGCCGAAGGACTCTCGGTGCGCACGGTCGAGGAGATCGTGGCGGTCGGCGATCCCGAGAACGACCGGATGCGGGCGCCGCGCAAGGTGCGGGCCGGCAGCCGGGTCTCCCCGGAGCTGAGCGAGTTGGCCGGGCGGTTGTCCGATCGGCTGGAGACTCGGGTGAAGGTGGACCTGGGTGCCCGCCGCGGCAAGATCGTGGTCGAGTTCGCCTCGCTTGAGGACCTTGAGCGCATCATCGGGACGCTGGTGCCCGGCGAGCGCGTGCGTGCGCAGTGAATCTGTTGCGCAGTGAACGCAGCGATGCAACGGACGCAGCGATGCAGTGAACGCTGTGATGCAGCGCCGCTAGCTGGGTAGCGCGCCTGCCTTAGGCGGCGAACGATGGTCTCTGTTCCACGTGAAACAGAGACCATCGTCGTGTGCGGGCACACCTCAGCGTGCGACGTTCGGGTGAGGAGTCCGCGTGCGACGTACGTGCGCGGCGGCGTTCGATTGCCCCGCGGCGTCGTCGGGCGGCTAGAGTTTCGGCCGACTCCTGGGCAGGTCCGCATGCGGAATAGCCGACGGCTGCCCACTGTTCGAGTCCACGCAGTCAACTTTGAGAGAGGTCGGTCAGAAGTGCCGCAGAGCCAGGAGCCGCAGAGCCAGGAACAGCGTGCCGGCGAGGTCCGCGACGTCATCGTCATCGGCTCCGGCCCGGCCGGCTACACCGCGGCCATCTACACCGCACGCGCCGGCCTCAAGCCGCTGGTCTTCGAGGGATCGGTGACCGCGGGCGGCGCGCTGATGAACACCACCGACGTGGAGAACTTCCCCGGTTTCCCCGACGGGGTCATGGGCCCGGACCTCATGGACAGTCTGCGCAAGCAGGCCGAGCGGTTCGGCGCCGAGTTGGTGGCCGATGACGTGATCGAGGTCGAGCTGACCGGAGATGTGAAGCGCGTCGTGGACGGCGCCGGAGACGAACACTTCGCCCGCGCGATCATCATCTCCACCGGCTCCGGTTACCGCGAGCTGGGCCTGCCCGACGAGAAGCGGCTGTCCGGCCACGGCGTCTCGTGGTGTGCCACCTGTGACGGATTCTTCTTCCGCGACCAGGACATCGTGGTGGTCGGCGGTGGCGACACCGCCATCGAGGAGGCCACGTTCCTGACCCGCTTCGCCCGCTCGGTGGCCGTCGTACACCGGCGCGACCAGCTGCGTGCGAGCAAGATCATGCAGAACCGGGCCTTCGCCAACCCGAAGATCTCCTTCGCTTGGAACAGCGAGGTCGCCGGGGTCGAGGGCAGCGACCGGGTCAGCGCGGTCCGGCTGCGCGACACGGTGACCGGCGAGGAGCGCACGCTCGCCGCGACCGGCCTGTTCATCGCGATCGGCCACGAGCCGCGCAGCGACCTGTTCCGCGGCCAGATCGACATCGACCCCGAGGGCTACATCAAGGTCGAGGCGCCGAGCACGCGCACGAACCTGCCCGGCGTTTTCGCCAGCGGCGACGTGGTGGACCACGTGTACCGTCAGGCGATCACCGCGGCCGGCACCGGCTGCGCCGCCGCGCTGGACGCCGAGAAGTACCTCGTCGCGCTGAGCGACGAGGCCACCGCCGTCGCTGCCTGACGCGTGGCGGCAGCAGCGACACCGGGAGACGAGGAACAAACCATGTCCGACATGAAGCATGTAACCGACGCGACGTTCCAGAAGGACGTGCTCGACAACGACAAGCCGGTCCTGGTGGACTTCTGGGCGCCCTGGTGCGCCCCCTGCCGGATGATCGCGCCGATCCTGGACCAGATCGCGGTGGAGCACCCCGAGGAGCTGGAGATCGTCAAGGTCAACATTGACGAGAACCCGCAGATCGCGGCGAAGTACGGCGTGCTGAACATCCCGATGCTCAACGTCTACGTCAAGGGCGAGGTCGCCAAGACCATCGTCGGCGCGAAGCCGAAGCGTGCGCTGCTGAACGACCTGAAGGACTTCATCGCAGTCTGAGCAATCGCACTCTGAGCATGAGCCGGGCCGGCTGAGCCGGCCGCGACCTGAGGGCCATCCCGTATCGGGGTGGCCCTCATGCGTCTCGCGCGAGCGAGCAAGTCGGCACTGTGCGCGAGCGAGCAAGTCGGCACTGTGCGGCAGCGCGCCGACGCTACTTGTTGAAGACGCCCTCGCTCAGCACGTGGTAGCTACCCGGCGCGCAGGGTGTCGCGTAGGCCACCGCAAACACCGTCGACGCGTTGTTGCCGTTCGCGTAGACGACGAGTGTCGCGGGCTCGCCGTTGAAGGTCCCGTTGGCGGCGGTGACACGCGGCTTGCCGGTGAAGCCCGGATCGTTGAAACAGGGGGAGGAGAGTCCTGCGTCGGGGTGGACCGCACTGAGCGTTTGCTGGACCCACGCGGACAGCATGCTGCTGCTGGCGCCGCCGCCGCTCTGTCCATAGGACTGCATCGGAGCGCTCGTGTCGCCGGGAGACTGGGCTTGGGCTTTGGCCGGGCCCGCGGCAGACCCCGCCGACGCCGAAGCGGACGACGCCGTCGTTCCGCCACCGGACGACAGCGCGCTGACGATCGCGGTCGTGCCGCCGGCGACGACGACGAGCGATGCGAGCGCCCAACCGAGACCGCGCGACGTAAGCCATCGACGACGTCGGACTGTCGCGTTCGCCATGGGACTCGCGGCACCGTTGTAGGACGCCGGCGCCTTGGCGCGATCGGCGGACTCGCGGGCGAGCGCCGCGTCGATACGGATCGCGACATCCGTCGGCATGGGCGGGGTGTCGAGAATTTCGAACGCCGCGAACAGTTCTGAGATCGCGTCAACTTCCGCGCGGCAGGCGGCGCAGTCCGCAAGGTGCCCGTCGGCGCCCGCAACGCCCGGCTGTGCGCCCTCGGCGAGCGCGGACAGGTCCTCGGCCGAAAGATGGACGCCCGGCTCTCTGCGGGGCTCGTGTGCCGTTGTCACCGCACACCTCGTTCCATCGGTTCCGGCCGTTCGCCGGCATCCGGCGCGGTGCCGCCACCGGCCGACGTCTGAGGTTGGACGGGCGCGGCGCCCGCGCGGTTCCGTAGATCAGCCAATTGCACGGCCAATTTCGCCCGGCCACGCGCACACCGGCTCTTGACCGTGCCGCCCGGGACGCCCAGTGCGTGTGCGGCCTCCTCCACCGACAGCCCCTCCACGTCGACCGCCACGACGGCGGCCCGCTGGTCCAGGGGCAGGCTCGCCAGCGCGTTCTCCAGCATGATGCGCAGGTCACGCGTCTCGGCCATGTCGCTCGGATCGCGTACCGCGCGCTGCCATGCCGGGGACTGCTCGTCGGGATAGCGCACGGTCGGCCGTGCGGCCTGTTTACGGACGCGATCGAGGCACGCGTTGACCACGATGCGGTACAGCCACGTGCTCACCGCGGCCTCCGAGCGGAAGTTCGCCGCCGCGCGGAACGCCGACACCGCGGCGTCCTGAAGCGCGTCGGCCGCCTCCTCCGGGTCGCCGGACGTACGAAGCGCTACGGCCCAGAGCCGATCGCGATGGCGGCTGAACAGCTCGCTGAACGCCTCGGGATCACCGGCGACATGACGGGCCATGAGGTCGCGGTCGATCGCGTCCTCCCGCGCGCGCTCCTGCTCGCCGCGCCGTGGCCGCATCCGCCCCTCCCCCGACTCCGTCGCGGCGTGAGGCCGCGGTCACGAGTAGATTTTGACGTTCGCCAGGCTGTCGCGGAAGCCCGCGCCGTTGAACTGGCCCGCGTCCAGATGCGGCAGCGAGGTGAACCAGATCATCACGTAGCGGGTGTTGACCGACTTGGCGAAGGTGATCTGCACCGAACCGCCGGCGCCCGTCTTCGTCTGCTGCTTCACGAACCCGGGCGGCGCGGAGTTCGCCACGGACGGCAGCGAGGTGACCGAGGAGCCCGCGGTCCACGCCTCGACCGTCGCGCCGGGCGAGCCGACCGTGAACGCCACCTTGGTCACGTTCTGCGGCGAGCCCAGATCGAAGATGACGCCGGTGCCCTTCCGGTAGGACGTTATGTCCGGGCCGTTCTTGTACGTCGAGGTCACCCAGCCCTCAGCCGAGCCGTTGTACGACTGGTCGACCCGCTGGGCGTCGTCCGTGCCCTGGTCCGAGTCCCATATCGTCGCCTTCGCGATCGTGACCTGGTGCGAGGCGATCTCCACCGTCGACGCCGACGGGCCGACCCCCGAGCCGGACGGCGCCGAGGACGAGGTGCCCGGTGAGTTGCCGTTCTTCCCGCCGAGCTGGAACGCGGCGACGGCGCCGACGACCACGACGACGCCGAGGATCACCGCGATCAGTCCGCGCCGCGCGCGACTGGTGCCGCCCGCGCCACCTGTGCCCGTGACAGCGGCCTGCTGCACAGCGGTCGGCGCGGCCACCGGGTACACCGGCTGACGGCGCGGCACCGTGCGGGGCAGGACGTCAGTGTTCTCGGTCTCCTCGCGCATGCGGGGCAGCGCCGCGATGGTCATCGTCAGCGTCTTGGCGCTGTCGATGACGGGTGCCTCGGCGTTCTTCGATTCGAGCACCTGTTCGACCAGCTGGTCGACCGCCTTGGGGATCGCGGCGCGGATCTGGGCCGGGGCGAACGGCCTGTCGTGGGTGCGCGGCGCGGCCTCCAGGCCGAACGCCGACTCCTCGCCGGGCCAACGACCGGTCAGCGCGGCGTACCAGATCATGCCGACCGCGTGCACGTCGACGGCCGCGGTGCCGGCGTCCGTCTTGTCCCCGGCCATCGCGGTCTCCAGGCACAGACCGAGGATCTTGACCTGATTCGTACTCGTAAGGAGGATCTTGTCCGGGGCCAGCGCGCCGTGCCGCATGTCGCACGCGTGCGCCTCCGCTACGGCGCCGGCGAGGTCGCGGGCGATCCGGGTCGCCGGCGCGACGCCCAGCGGGCCGCCGACCAGTTTCTCGGCCAGGTCCGTCGCATCGGAGATCCATTCGGTGACGACGTAGATCAGGCCGTCCTCGTCGGCCACGTCGAGCACTTGGACGAAGCGCACGTCCGAGACGGTCGCCGCGTCACGCGCGGCGGACTCGACGGCTTCGGCCCGCGGGTGGGCGGAGGCGATCAGGTCGACGCCGACCTCGCGGTTGAGCACCTCGTCGAAACCGATCCAGGCCTGAGGCCCCGGCTCGTCCCCGCCGGCGTACTTGCGCAGCCGCCGCTCCAGGCGATAGCGGCCGGCCAGCCTCGCGCCGACGTGTACCTGCTGGTCGAAACGGGCGTGGTCGAAGTTCTCGCTGTCTCCGGCGGGCTTTTCGGCCAGGGAAGCCACGGCCCTCCCTCATGTGCATCGTTTCGTCGACGGGTACCCGCGCGCCTGCTGGGGAAGGCGCTCGTTCTCATGCTAGTGCCCGGTTGCCGGGCGTCGAACCGGAACGAGACCGGCGCGGCGCGGCGAAGGGACACTGGAAGAACGACGCCTTAGGAGCCCATTTCGTTTCAGTGACCAGCCCGCGTTCGCCTGAAGTTCACCGAAATCCGCGACGTGAACGCCGGGTGTATGTCGGTCGGCTCGGCTGTCAGCGGCCGAAGCGCGACCGCACGGTGCCGAGCAGCATGTCGACCTCTTCGATACGCATCCGGCGCGAGGCGAACAGGAACAGCGCCGCGAACAGGCCGCCACCGATGATCATCCCGGCGCCCGCACCGGGAAGGCCGCCGTGCAGGCCCTGGGTGATGGCGAAGCCGAGCGGGCCGCCGACGATCGCGGCCAGCGCCGAGGCCGCGATGAGTTTGGCGTGCGTGCGCACGACGCGCCTGGTGTCGAGACCGCGCAGCTTACGGCTCAGCCGCATGCCGGTCATGACTAGGCCGACCGTGTAAGCGATGACGTAGCCGACACACATGCCGGCTACCGCCCACTTCGTCGAGTGCAGCAGTTCGTACGACACGTAAGCCAGTCCGCCGTTGAACGCGGAGATCCACGCCGTGATGATGAACGGCGTCTTCGTGTCCTCGTACGCGTAGAACCCACGCATCATCAGATACTGCGCGGAGAACGGGATCAGGCCGAGGCCGAAGGCCATCAGCATGTAGCCGAGGTTGCGAGCCATCGTCGCGTTCGTCGCGCCGTGCTGGAACAGGATCGCCGCGATCTGCTGGCCGAAGGCGAGGAACGCGAAGGCGCAGGGAACGATCGCGACCGCGCTGACCCGCAGGCCGTAGGAGATCGCGTCGCGCACCGCGTCCCGGTTGCCGGAGTGCGCGGCCCGGCTCATCCGCGGCAGCAGGGCCGTGATGATCGAGACCGTGATCACCGCCTGCGGCAGGATCCAGATGGTCAGCGCGTTCGAGTACGCGACGTAGCCGACTCCCTCGGACTGGTGCGAGCCGCTGGTGTCCATCGCGCTGCTGAGCCGGGTGATGACCGTGGTGCTCACCTGGCCGGCCAGCACCATGCCCATGGTCCACTTGGCCAGCGTCGCCGACCGGCCCAAGCCCACGCCACGCCAGTCGAAGCGCGGCCGGAACGTCACCCCGGCCTGGCGCATGTAAGGGATCAATGTGACGGTCTGCAACACGATGCCGAGCGTGGTGCCGATCCCCAGCAGCGCCAGCTCGTTCGCGGTGATGTTCGCGGTGGTCTCCACGTAGCCTGCGATCCACAGGTAGCAGCCGAGGGTGGCGATCTGGACGACGTTCGCCAGCACCGGCGTCCACATCATCGGGCCGAACTTGTCCTTGGCGTTGAGGATCTGGCCGAACATCACGAACATGCCGTAGAAGAAGATCTGCGGCAGCATGTACCGCGCGAAGATGATCGTGATCTCGCGGTTCGCGCCGCTGGACTTCGGATAGAAGAACGTGACGATCTGCGGCGCGAACAGGACGCACAGCAGCGTCAGCACGACCATCACGACCGCGGTCAGCGTCAGCAGGCGGTCCATGAACGCCTGCCCGCCGTCCGCGTCGTCCTTCATCGCGCGCACCAGCTGCGGCACGAAGATCGAGTTGACCGCGCCGCCGATCACCAGCAGGTAGATCGTGTTCGGCACGTTGTTGGCGACGGTGAACGCGGTGCCCAGCGCCAGGGTGCCGAGGGCCGCGACCAGCAGCAGCTGGCGCACCATGCCCGTGACGCGCGAGACGATCGTGCCCAGCGCCATGATCCGGCTGGCGCGCGAGACGCTCTGCGCCGGGGCGCCGGCCCGCTCGTCGACCGCGTCGATGACGCCGGTCTCGGACGCCGGGCTCCACGGGTCGAACGGCCCGAGGGCGTCCGGACGGATGGCCGGACCCTGCACATGGCTGCGACGCGGCGGAAGCAGCTGCTCGATCGCGGACGGATCGAGGAACGAGGTGCCGAACACCGGCAGGTTGAACCGGGTCGCGTCGATAGCCTCCGCGTACGCCTCACGCCGTGCGGCGCGTTCGGCCGGAGCCTCGTCCTCAGGTATCGACGGGTACCAAAGATCCTGCCGGGGAGCCTGTGTCCGGGCGGCGCGGGGTTGGTCGTCTTCTGGCCAGCGTGCCATCGCTCCGGTCCTCGGTACCCTTCACGTCGCGCGCGGGCTGACCCCGCGTTCAGCTCATCATTGTTCCCGTTCCGCCTCGGCTGCGGCGAACTTCTGCGCCGACTCGCCGGACGGGTCGGGGACGGCCTGCGCGGTGCGGGTCCGTCTGCCCCGGTAGATACGCAACACTACAGCGATCACCAGCAGTGCGGCCGACAGTCCGAAGATGACGAGAGTGATCGATCCGATGGACGAGACGGTGACCTGAAGCGATTGCGGCTGCCCGTAATCGGCGCCGTCCGGGGTGACCAGCTGTGCGGTGACGTTGACGCGGGTGCCGGAGACCGCCGAGCTCACGTGGACGTTGATCGTCGTCGAGCCCTGAGGCACGTTCTGCACGGTGATCGACTGCACGGACAGGCCCGGCCGGTCGGCGGTGATCTTGATGCCCACCTTCACCGTGTACGGGAAGCGGTTCTCGACCGTGAACGGGATCAGGCCGCTCTTGCCGGACAGCGTCAGGTCCGACTTCTTCACCAGCGTGACCGCGCTCATCGTGGTCTGCAGCCGGGCCTGGACCGCCGCGTTGAACGCGGCCTGCGCGGGCGCCTGGGTGCGCCACGCGGTCGAGAGCGTGCGCAGGATCGCCGGTCCGTACGGCGCGGTGATGCCGTCGGTGTTGGTCAGGATCGCGCTCAGCGCCTGGAGCGAGGCGCCGAGCGAGCCGGTGGCGGCCAGCTGACCCGGGGTCAGATCGGCGGCGACGGTGGCCGGGGCCCGTGACGGCTTGCCGGTCTGCGCCGCGTGGTCGGGGCGCGTGCCGAGCAGCGTGGACAGGCCGACGGTCTTGATCCAGTTCGCGTGGCCGATCGCGGTCAGCAGCGCGGGGTCCGGGTCGGCCGAGCGCGGGGCGGTGACCATCACGGTGCGCGGCGCGGACAGGTTCGGCCGCTCCAGCGCGATCAGCGCGCTCTGCGCGAGGAAGCGCTGTGAGGCCAGGAGCGTCTGGTCGGAGCCTTTGTACCCGCTGTCCGCGGCGTCGCCGGCGAAGATCGCGTCGAGCGCGTTGTCGCTGATCGCCAGGTTGCTGCCGTCCTGCTCGGCGCGGCCGGTCGGCGTATAGCCGTCCATCGCAGTGCGCAGGCCGACCGACTTCGAGTCGACGATCACGGCGGCCGGGTTCGCGGCCTTGGCCACGCTCAGCGTGCTGCCGTCCACCTGGCCGTCCGCTGGCCACGCGAGGAGGCCTTTGGGCGCGCGGCCGGTCATGTCGGCGATAGTCGTCGCCGATCGGGTGACCGCCGACTTGACGGTCGAGGTGGCCAGCGCGGCGTTCGCGCGGCCGAGCGAGCCGAGGTCGGGGTCGGTGGCCGGCAGCTGCCACAGTTCTCCGGTGTTGGCCAGCGTGGTCTCGGCTTCGGCGAGCCAGCTCGCGGCGCTCTCGGCGCCGACTCCCGCACCGCCGCCGGGGTAGACCGTGTAGCCGTGGCTCTCGCTGTACGCGGTGGCCAGGACGTCCGGATCAACGGCCCACGAGACGGTGACGTTCTTCGCGGCGGCCGCGGTGGTCAGTGCCTTGTCGAGGCGGCCGCCTTCGGCGAACTGCTTGGCGAGGCCGTCGTTGACCGCCTCGGGTACGTCCTTGTCGGACTTGCCGTCGAGCGTCGGTGCCGCGGTGACCGGCCACAGGATGACCATCTGCGTCGCGTGGAAGCTGGAGTCGTTCGCGGTGACCGCGTAAGGCAGATACGTGCGCACCGACCCAAGGCGGTCGCCGGTAGTGCCTGAGATGGCCTCGATGTCCAGGGCGTACACCGTGCCGCTGTTCAGCGAGAGGTCCGAGATCGGCATGGACAGTGACCACGGAGCGGTCGCGTTCGAGGCGAGCGGGCCGAGATCGTCTCCGTGTCCGTAGACGGGCTGCGCATTGACGCCCGACTTCGTGCCCATGTCGGAGCGCACCTGCATGTCGGCCACGGCGAGGCGGACGATCACGTCGTTGTGCTCCGACGAACCGCCGATCACCTTGCCGGCCAGGCGCAGCGTGTCGCCCTTCACCGCCACCGAGGGACTCATGGAGCCGAGCGCGACCGTGACGGTGCTGCCGCCGCTGCTCGCCGCCGACGCCGGCGCGGGCAGGACCAGTACCGGGACCGCGACCAGCACGAGCAGGCTGACGATCAGGGACCGCAGGGCACGGTGCGAACTCACGGGCGGAATCCTAGGGGTTGTTCTCGAAGATGCGTCCGCCTGGCGCCGGGCGGCCGGTACCCGCGGGCGGAGCACGTACCCTTTGATGACGTGTCTACCTCTCCTTCGGATGCCGACCCGACCACTCGCACGGTGCCTTCAGACAGCGAGGCCGCACGCAACGCCGCACGCCTTCTGAAGCTCGCGCCCGTGACCGACGAACTGGCCGCACGCTTCGCCGCGGCCGGCCACACGTTGGCGCTGGTCGGCGGCTCGGTGCGTGACGGGCTGCTCGGCCGGCTCGGAGAGGACCTGGACTTCACCACGGACGCGCGCCCGCCTCAGGTGCTCAAACTGGTCAGGGGCTGGGCCGAGGCCGTCTGGGACGTCGGTATCGCCTTCGGCACCGTCGGCTGCCAGAAGGACGGCTACAAGCTGGAGATCACGACGTACCGCAGCGAGGCCTACGACCGCGGCTCGCGCAAACCGTCGGTCTCGTACGGCGACTCGCTTGAGGGCGATCTGGTCCGCCGCGACTTCACGGTGAACGCGATGGCGCTCAAGCTGCCGCAGCGCGAGTTCGTCGACCTGCACGGCGGCCTGTTCGACCTGGCCAAGCGTACGCTGCGCACGCCGGCCACGCCGCAGGAGTCGTTCTCGGACGATCCGCTGCGGATGATGCGCGCCGCGCGGTTCGCCGCACAGCTCGGCTTCTCGGTCGCGCCGGACGTGGTCGCCGCGATGACGTCGATGGCCGAGCGGATCACCATCGTCTCGGCGGAGCGGGTGCGCGACGAACTGACGAAGCTGTTGCTCGCGCCGGAGCCGCGGATCGGCCTCGGACTGCTCACGGACACCGGCCTGGCGGCGTTCGTACTGCCCGAGTTGCCCAAGCTGCGTTTGGAGATTGACGAGCACTTCAGGCACAAGGACGTCTACGAGCACACGCTCACTGTGGTCGACCAGGCCATCGCGCTGGAGCAGGACGGCCCGGACCTCGTATTGCGCCTTTCCGCGCTGCTGCACGACATCGGCAAGCCCAGGACGCGGCGCTTCGAGGCCGGCGGCGGAGTGTCCTTCCATCACCACGAGACGGTCGGCGCGAAGCTGGCGAAGAAGCGGCTTCAGGAGCTGAAGTACTCGAACGACGTGGTCGACGACGTGTCGAAGCTGGTCGAGTTGCACCTGCGCTTCCACGGATATGGCGACGGCGAGTGGACTGACTCGGCCGTGCGCCGGTATGTGCGTGACGCGGGACCGTTGCTTTCGCGGCTGCACAAACTGACGCGCTCTGACTCCACGACGCGTAACCGCCGCAAAGCCGCCGCGCTCGCGGCGACGTACGACGCCCTCGAAGAGCGCATCGAGCGGCTTAGGGGGCAGGAGGAACTGGACGCGATCCGGCCCGATCTCGACGGCAACGAGATCATGGAGCTGCTGGCCGTGAAACCGGGTCCGGTGGTGGGGCGCGCGTACAAGTTCCTGCTGGAGCTGCGCCTGGACCAGGGACCGCTGGCGCACGAGGCCGCGGTCAGCGCACTGCGGGAGTGGTGGGCTCAGCAGCCTGAGTTTCAGGCCTCTGCCGGTCCGAACCCGGTTCCGTAGAACCCGGTGCTGGTGAACGACCGGGTGTTTCCGAATGATGCTGTGTCTCTGAACGCTGCTGTGCCGTAGGCGAAGTCCGCACGTCAGTGTCCCGGCGATACCGCCGGGACACGCGGGGCGATCCGCCGCCGCGTACCGCGCGCAGTGTGTACCACAGCCCGACGAGGGCGTAACAGGCCGCGACGGTCGCGATGACCAGGTAGGACTTGCCCGTGGTCGGCAGGGTCGCGGCGGCGAAGGCGGCGGCGAGTACGAACGCTCCGTTGTACACGATGTCGTAGAACACGAAGACCCGGCCGCGGTACTCGTCGTCCACGGTGCGCTGCACGATCGTGTCGGTGCATATCTTCTGGCTCTGCGACACGACGCCGAGCAGCAGGGCGCCGATCAGCAGCGGCAGGGAGCGGAACGGCAGCCCGAAGAACAGCTCCGTGCCCGCGGCGCCGAACAGGCACAGCGCGATCCACGTCTCCAGCCGTATCCGCCGGGTGATCAGCGGTGTGATCACCGCGCCGAGCCCGAAGCCGACGCCGGACACGCCGACCGCGACCGCGAAGCCGGCCAGGCCCTTGTCCGGCTGGTTCGGATCGTTGAACAGGTTGCGGTACAGCAGCAGCGTCGCGATGGTGACCACGGCGTAGCAGAAGCGTGCGGCCGCCACGGCGAGCAGCGCGCGGCCGGCGACCGGGCGGCTGGTGATGTGCCGCGCGCCTTCAGCCACACCTCGCGCGACTGAACGCACCGCCTGCCACGCGCCGTCGACCGGCATCTCCGCCGGCCCGAGCGCGGTGCGGCCGATGCTGAGTGCGAACGTCCCGGCGAGCACGTACAGCGCGGCGACCGCGACGAGTTCGCCGATCGTGCCGCCGTCGCCGCTGCCTATCACGGCGTGCACGACCAGGCCGACCGCGCCGCCGCACGTCGCGGCGAGCGTGCCCGCAGTCGGCAGCACGGCGTTGGCCGTCACCAGGTGCCGGGGGTGGACGGTGTGCGGCAGCGCCGCCGACAGGCCCGCGAGGATGAACCGGTTCGCGGAAAGCACGCCGAGCGCGCCGACGTAGAACAACAGGTTGGGCACGTGCAGGCCCACGAGCAGCGCGACGACGACCACCAGCGCGCCGCGCAGCAGGTTCGCCCAGACCAGCACTTGGCGTCGCTGCCATCGGTCCAGGAAGACGCCGGCGAACGGCCCGATGACGCAGAACGGCAACAGCAGCACGGCGAACGCCTGCGCGACCTGTCCGGCCGTGGCCTGCTTCTCCGGCGAGAAGATCACATAAGAGGCCAGCGCCACCTGGAAGGCCCCGTCGGCCAACTGTCCGGTGATCCGGGTGGCGAACAGCAGCCGGAACGAGTGCAGGTCGGCGCGGGTCAGCACGATGCGCAGCGCGCCGAGCACGATCCCCGTCCGCGCGCCTCGAGTTCGGTTGCCGCCGTTCGGAACCGGCGCCGGTGATGCCACCTGACCAGCCTAGATGGATTTCCCGCACTGTGCATTGGACATTCCTTAAGGCCAGGTCCACTGCATTTAAGGCACCGTGGGTCGGCTAACCCGGTGCGGCTAACCCGGTGCGGCTAACCCCGTGCGGCCTGGATACGCTCGCGCTGTGTCCACGACTTCCGGAAACATCGCCGCCTTCGCCAATGTCGCCGAACACCGGCACGGTCACGTCGCCGAGCTGGTCCTCGATCGCCCGGACGCTTTGAACGCGATCAACAGCGCCTTAGCCGTCGAACTCGCGCAGAAGGCGGTCTCGCTGGCTGCTGACTCATCGGTGCGTGCCGTGGTGCTCAGTGCCTCAGGCGACCGGGCTTTCTGCGTCGGCGCGGACCTCAAGGAGCGCAACGACTTCACTGACGCCGACCTGCTCGCGCAGCGTCCGGTGTTCCGCAGGGTGTTCGGCTCGATCATCGACCTGCCGGTGCCCGCCATCGCGGCGGTCAGCGGCTACGCGCTCGGCGGCGGCTTCGAACTGGCCCTGGGCTGCGACCTGATCGTCGCCGACGACGGGGCGCAGTTCGGTCTGCCCGAAGTCACCGTCGGCCTGGTCCCGGGCGGCGGCGGCACACAGCTGCTCTCGCGCCGCATCGGCCCGGCCCGAGCCGCAGACCTCATCTTCACCGGACGCAGGGTGACCGCGGACGAGGCGGTCGCGCTCGGCATCGCGGACCGCCGCGTCGCAGGCCGTGACACGGCCCGTGACGCGGCGCTGGAACTCGCCGGACAGATCGCCCGCAACTCGCCGGTAGGCGTCCGCAACGCGAAGCACGCCCTGCGCGCCGGCATCGACCTGCACCTGGCCGCCGGACTGGACATCGAAGACGCCGCGTGGCGTGCGACCGCGTTCTCACCCGACCGCACTGAGGGCATCCGCGCCTTCAACGAGAACCGAAAGCCCGACTGGCCCGCGTGACGGTTCCGGATGCGCGGCCGAAGTCGCCGCCGTCCGATGGTGCGCGGTTCTCCAGGCGAACCTGGTTACGCGTTGGTGCTGACGCCGACGTACGTGTCGGCGACGTCTAGTGCCTTGTCGATGGCGGCGAGACCTTCGCGTGCCTCATCCTCGGTGAGGTTGAGCGGCGGGGTGATCTGCAGGCGGTTGAAGTGGGTGAACGGCCACGTGCCGTGCTTCTTGGCCTCGGCGAGCACCGCGGCCATCGGCGCCGCCTCTGGGCCGGCCGCTGCGTAAGGCACCAGCGGCTCACGCGTCTGCTTGTCGCGTACCAAGTCCAGTGCCCAGAACGCGCCGATGCCGCGGGCCTCGCCCACGGACGGGTGCCGGTCGGCGAACTCGCGCAGAGTCGGGCCGAGGACGTTCTCGCCGAGCCACTTCGCGTGTTCGACCATGCCCTCTTCACGCATCGCCTTGATCGTCGCGACCGCGGCGGCACAGGCGAGAGGGTGGCCGGAGTACGTGAGTCCGCCGGGGAAGGCCTTCTGGCGGAACGTGTCGTGGATCGGCTCGGAGATGATCACGCCGCCGAGCGGGATGTAGCCGGAGTTCACGCCCTTGGCGAAGGTGATCAGGTCGGGCGTGACGTTCCAGTGGTCCACCGCGAACCACGCGCCGGTGCGGCCGAACCCGGCCATCACCTCGTCGGCGATGTAGACGATGCCGTATCTGTCGCACAGCGCGCGTACGCCCGCGAGGTAGCCGGGCGGCGGGATCAGGATGCCGTTGGTGCCGACCACGGACTCCAGGATGACCGCGGCGATCGTGGCCGGACCCTCGAACATGATCGTCTGCTCAAGGTGCGCGAGCGCGCGCTGCGATTCTTCCGCCTCGTTCGCCGCGTAGAAGTGCGAGCGGTACAGGTACGGGCCGAAGAAGTGCGCCACGTTGCCGTCGTGGTGGCCGGCGCTCTCGTTCGCCCAGCGGCGCGGGTCGCCGGTCATGGTGATCGCGGTCGCGGAGTTGCCGTGATACGAGCGGTAGGCCGTGAGGATCTTCGGGCGGCCGGTGTGCACGCGTGCCATGCGCACGGCGTTCTCGATCGCGTCGGCGCCGGCGTTGGTGAAGAAGACCCGGTCAAGGCCGTCGGGCGCGTGCGAGGCGATCAGCTCGGCGGCCTCGGCGCGCTTGTCGTTGGCGAAGGTCGGGGAGATGGTGCACAGCTTCGCCGCCTGCTCCTGGATCGCGGCGACCACCTTCGGGTGCTGGTGCCCGATGTTGGTGAACACCAGCTGGCTGGCGAAGTCGAGGTAGGAGTTGCCGTCGTAGTCCCAGAACCGCGAGCCGGCGGCGCCGGCGATCGGCAGCGGGGCGATCTGGTCCTGCGCGGACCAGGAGTGGAACACGTGCGCGCGGTCGCGCTCGAACACCGCCTTCCCCTGGTCCGGGTCCGGCGCGGGAGTCATGGCGGGGGCGTGCGCGATGTCGGTCATGCACCCAGAGTAGGAAACCCGGATCGGGCCGCTCCATCGTCACTGTGTACGACGGCGCGGCCCGATCCGGGCAGGTTGTCCCCTGCGGTGCGCCGATCAGAGGAAACTGCGCACCTGGATCGTCGCGTCCCGGGCCGGCCCGACGCCGATCGCCGAGATCGGCGCGCCGGACATCTGCTCCAGGGCGCGCACGTAGCTCTGCGCGTTCGCCGGCAGGTCGGAGAACTCGCGGGCCTTGGAGATGTCCTCGTCCCAGCCCGGCAGGTACTCGTAGACCGGCTTGGCGTGGTGGAAGTCGGTCTGCGTCATCGGCAGCTCGTCGAAGCGCTGCCCGTCGACGTCGTAGGCCACGCACACCGGGATGCGCTCCCAGCCGGTGAGGATGTCCAGCTTGGTCAGGAAGAAGTCCGTCAGGCCATTGACACGGGTGGCATAGCGGGCGATCACCGCGTCGAACCAGCCGCAGCGCCGGTCGCGGCCGGTGGTCACGCCGCGCTCGTGGCCCTTGGCGCGCAGCGCCTCGCCGTCCGCGTCGAACAGCTCGGTCGGGAACGGGCCGGCCCCGACGCGCGTCGTGTACGCCTTGAGGATGCCGATCGATCGGGTGATCTTGGTCGGTCCGATGCCGGAGCCCGCGCAGGCGCCGCCCGAGGTCGGGTTCGACGAGGTGACGAACGGATACGTGCCGTGGTCCACGTCGAGCAGGGTGCCCTGCGAGCCCTCAAGCAGGACGACCTTGCCCTCGTCGAGCGCGTTGTTCAGCAGCAGCGAGGTGTCCGCGACGTACGGGCGAAGCCGCTGCGCGTAACCGAGGTACTCCTCGACGATCGCGTCGGCCGCGATGGCGCGCCGGTTGTACAGCTTGACCAGCATCTGGTTGCGGTCGCGCAGCGCGGCGTCGATCTTCTTGGCCAGGATGCCGGGGTCGAACAGGTCCTGCACCCGGATGCCGATGCGGGAGATCTTGTCGGCGTAGGTCGGGCCGATGCCGCGGCCGGTGGTGCCGATCCGGTTGCTGCCCAGGAACCGCTCGGTGACCTTGTCGATCGTGCGGTGGTACGGAGTGATCAGGTGGGCGTTGGCCGAGATCACCAGGCGGGAGGTGTCTACGCCGCGCGCGATCAGCCCGTCGAGTTCCTGCAGCAGCACGGCCGGGTCGATCACCACGCCGTTGCCGATCACGGGTACGCAGCCGGGGGTCAGGATGCCGGAGGGCAGCAGATGCAGCGCGTACGACTGATCGCCGATGACCACGGTGTGACCCGCGTTGTTCCCACCCTGGTAGCGGACGACATAGTCCACCGACCCGCCGAGCAGATCGGTGGCCTTGCCCTTTCCTTCGTCACCCCACTGGGCGCCGACGAGCACGAGCGCTGGCATTCCGGTTACACCTCTTCCGGACATAGTTAAGGCCCGGCGCAAGTGCGACCGGGCCTCTTGCAACAGGAGCCTACCCGAGGGCGTCCGTCCTGGCCACTTCGGCGGGACGCGGAACGGCCATGAGCCGTTCACCGCGGCGTCCCGCCGCGTACCGGGTCGAGCCGAGCGGGCCAGGGCGGACCGGGGGGCTTACTTCATCCTGGTGCCGGCCGACCGCAGGTCCTGGCAGGCGGTGACCACGCGCTGCGCCATGCCGGCCTCGGCCGACTTGCCGTAGGCGCGCGGGTCGTAGACCTTCTTGTTGCCGACCTCGCCGTCGATCTTCAACACGCCGTCGTAGTTCTTCAGGACGTGGTCCACGATCGGGCGGGTGAACGCGTACTGCGTGTCGGTGTCGACGTTCATCTTCACCACGCCGTAGTCCAGCGCCTCGCGGATCTCCGAGAGCAGCGAGCCGGAGCCGCCGTGGAAGACCAGGTCGAACGGCTTGTCCTTGTTGTACTTGGCGCCGACCGCGTCCTGGATCTCCTTGAGGATGGACGGGCGAAGCTTCACGTTGCCCGGCTTGTACACGCCGTGCACGTTGCCGAAGGTGGCGGCCAGCAGGTAGCGGCCCTTCTCGCCGAGGCCCATCGCCTCGGCCGTCTTCAGCACGTCCTCGGGGGTGGTGTACAGCTTGTCGTTGATCTCGTGGGCGACGCCGTCCTCCTCGCCACCGACGACGCCGACCTCGATCTCGAGGACGATGTTGGCTGCCTTGGCGAGGGCGAGCAGCTCACGGGCGATCTCGAGGTTCTCGTCGAGCGGCACGGCCGAGCCGTCCCACATGTGCGACTGGAACAGCGGCTCCTGGCCGCGCGCGACGCGCTCCTGGGAGATCGCGACCAGCGGGCGCATGAACCCGTCCAGCTTGTCCTTCGGGCAGTGGTCGGTG
>JBOHCW010000682.1:0-4237 GCA_050725375.1 Actinocrinis sp.
GCCGAATCCCGCGCCGGCCCCGCCGCCCACGCCGCCGAAGCCGCGCCCGCCGGTCGTGCCGGTCGTCGCGTTCGCGAGCGTGAGCAGCACGTTCTGGCCCTGGCTCAGTCCGCTGGTGATCTGGGTGTCGGTGGTGCCGACGATGCCGGCGGTGACCGGCGTGATGGTCTCCTTGCCGTCCGCGCCGACCACGGTGACGATCGAGCGGCCGCCGGCCGTGGTGACCGCGGCGTTCGGCACGTACAGCGTGTTGCCCGCCGAGGCCGTGGTGATCGAGATCGAGGCGGACTGCCCGGGCCGCACGCTGCTCGGCACGGCCTGGCTGAGCGTGAGCGTCACCGCGTACTCGACCACGTTCGACACGACCGTCGAGGTCGGCGAGACCAGCTGGACCTTGGCCGGGTAGGACGCGTTCGACGCGTTCAGCGTGACCGTGGCGGCCTGCCCGATCTGCACCGAGGACACGTCCGTCTCCGACACGTTCGCGGTCACCTGCAACTGGCTGAGGTCCGCCATCGTGATGAAGGCCCCTGAGCTGGCGGCGGTCGAGGAACTGGACGACGAGCTCGATCCGGTCCCGGTCGAACCCGTACCGCCCCCGCCCGTCGCGGTGCCGCCGGACCCGGACGACGAGGAGGACGAGGACGAGCCGGCCACGCCGGTCGTGCTGCTGCCGGCGCTCACCGAGGAGCCCACGAGCCCCGCGATGCTCAGCACGGTCCCGGCCGTCGGCGCGGTGACCACGGTGCCGTCCACCGCGGTCTGCGCGGAGTTGACGGCGGCCTGTGCCTGGGTGACGGACTCCTGGTCCTGCGCGATCGTGCTCGGGTCGACGTACGCGCTGTTCGCCTGCTGCGCCTTGAGCAGCGTGAGCGAGTTCTGCGCGTTGGTCAGCGACTGCTTGTCCTGGGTGATCATCGCAGTGGTCTGGCAGCTACCGGCCGTGGACGAGCCGGAGCCGGACGACCCGGTCGCGCCCTTGGTCCCGGTGCCGCCGGACGTGGTCGAAGTCGTCCCGGCCGGACAGGCGGGCAGCGCCTCGTCGGTGTTCAGCGTGTTCTGCGCGTTGGTGACGGCTTGCGAGTCCTGCGTCAGCTGCGCGTCGTTGAGCGACTGTTGCGCGGAGTTCGGCCCGTTCTGGGCTTTGGCGAGGTTGTCCTGCGCGACGGTGAGCTGTTGTTTCGCCTCGGTCAGCTGCAGGTTCGCCTGGGTCGGGTCGATCCGGGCGAGGGTCTGGCCGGCCGTGACGCTCTGCCCGACCTTCGCGTCGATCTCGGTGACTTTGCCCGAGGCGCCGAAGGCGAGCGAGGAGGTCGCCGCGAGGGCGAGGTTGCCGGTGGCCGAAACGGAGGCGGTCACGGTGCCGCGCTGCACCGCCGAGGTGCGCGTGGTGGTCGCGCCGGCACTGGTGGCCGGGCCGACCGTCCAGTACGCGACGCCCGCGCCGGCCAGCACGAGCGCGGCCAGCGACCCGTTGAGCACGAGTCGGCGGCGGGAGGTCTTGAGCGGCGTCATGGCCCCGGAGTGTCGGCGGGCCGGCTGAAGCCAAGGTGAAATACACGCCCTTTCGATCCGATTCTCAGGGCGCGCTTAGAAAACTGTTACCCGCCGATGACAATCCGGTGCTCGCTGTTCGCCGAACGCCCACGAAACGGCCGCTGCGGGCCGGGTCCGAAGCGAGATCACGACGCCGTCAGCGTCCGTAGCGGGAAAGCCATGAAACCGCCGCCGCCAGGTACCCCAACAGCCCGGCCAGCGCGACTCCGGCGATGGCCGCGCCGGTCGCCACGTCGGTCCGCGTCGCCGCGTCCCACGCCGCACCGCGCGGCTGATCCCCGATGACGAAGGGCGCCGCCACGAGCCACCCGCCGAGCAGCCCGACCAGCACGAGCCCGGTCAGCGCCGCCACCGGCGCCTTCGGCCGAACGGGCGGCGGCGGGACGAAGGGCAACTCGGCACGGCCGGGCTCGACACGGTCACTGCGCTGCGCGGGAAGACTCGCGGACACCGTCACGCCTCCTGTCCCGGACGCGCAGCGTCCGAGCCCTGATTGTTCGAGCCCTGGCTGTGCGATCCTTGATTGTTAGAAGCCTGACTGTTCGGGCCCTGAGCCTGATCGGCCCGGTCACGCTCGCTCCGGCTTCGCTCGTTCTGGCTGCGCAAATCCGCCGCCAAGGCTGCCACCAGCGGCGTCAGCATCTCGCGCAGCGAGCCGCCCGGATCGGCGCGGGGCAACTCAGCACTCTGTGCCTCGACCGGCGGCTCCGGCTCCGCTTCGACCTCTGACTCGGGCTCCACGTCGACGTCTGACTCGGCTGCGCCGCCGGTTACCACTTCAGCTGACGCTGCCGCCCCCGAATCCGCCGCCGGCTGAGGCCCGTCCTCGCCCTGGAACGCTTCTGCGGATTCGTCCACGCCCGCCTCCGCACGCAGCCGCCGGACCAGAGCGAACGCGAACGACGCGGCCGTGACGACTCCCACGGCCATGATCGCCGCGCCGGTCTCCAGATCCAGTTGCGCTGCACGTGGAAGGCGCACCGCACCATGCCGCAGGTCGAGCGCATACGGCGCCAGCAGCAACCAACTGCCACCGAGCACGCACAGCACGGCGGCGACCAGTCCGAGATACGGCCCAAGCACCGGAATCGGCACCGGCACCGAAGCCGCGATCGGAATCGGAATCGGCACCTGCGTCACCGCGACCAGCGGACCGTGCCCGACGGTCGACGCCGGCTCTGCCGGACCGGACGCGTCAGCCTCAATCGCCACCGCGCCCGTCTCACCGGCTGCGGTCTCCTGAATCACACTCTCGCTCACGTCTGTTCCCCCGCCGCGAATTCCCAGGTCGCCGCCCGCACCAGCGTGGTCAGCGCCAGCGGACGCAGCACGTCCACAGCCGCCCGCCGAGCCCGCTCGGTCAGCCCGGTCCAGCCCTGCCGTCCAGCTGCGTGCGCGAGTTCGGGCACCAGACGCGCGGCGGCCCCGGCCAGCAGCGGATACGCGACCGGGTCGTGCTCCAGCCGCTCGGCCATCATCGCGAGCGTCACGCCGACGAGTGCGAGCTCTTCATCAGGACGCAGCGACAGTCCGCCGTCACCCAACAGCGAACTGAGGGCACTGAGCGGATTCTGCGCCGCACCGGCGGCGCCGACGCCCGCGCCACCAACGCTACCTGCGTCACCAGCACCGCCCGCGTCCTCGGCGCCCTTCGCCGCGCGCACCTCGGCAAGCCGGTCCTTGAGCAGAAAGGTCGCGATCGAACCGATGGCGAGCACGGGCACCGAAGCGAACAGGGCCGTGTAATTGCGGTGCACGAACGAATCGGCACCCGCGACGTCCGCCGCCATCTCGGCCGCGGCGAGTAAGGCGGCTGACGACAGCGACGGCGACGCCGCGAATCGAGGCAGGAGCGCGAGTGCGGACAAGGTTCGGTTCCACCGCCTTCCGGGGCTGGCCGCGGCCCACGGCGGTGGCCGGATGGAGCGTGCTCAATCCGCAGGCGCCGACCATGCTGCCAACCCGCGGCAGGCATTGTCGCCGCGCGTCATTCCGGGGAGTGACGCGCTGTCCCCCGGGAGTAGGTGTCGACCGATGATCGATTGAGCGAACCTGACACGTCCAGCGATAGGAATCGGCGGTAGCGGCACCGGCAGTCACAACAGCAGTCGCACCGGCAGTCGCGATAGCAATCGGTCCCGCTACCGGAGCCGGCACGGCCGTGACGGACCCGATGGCGTCCGCGACCCGCGCAGCACGCGATTCGAGGCCCAGTCTGTTCACCGACACCACGAGCGACGGCCGCGCGGGCCACGACCGTCGCCTCGCAACGTCAATCAGTACCCTGTGTCTCGCTGGCGCGGACACTTGTAATCGGCCCTGTATGTCGTAAGCCCGATTGCGCCTCCGCCCACACCGAATGGCGCCATCCACGGCCCGTACCAGCTCGCCCACCTCACTGCCGACCCGTTCACCCACGTCAGGGAAGCCGGCAGCGCACGCAGACACCAACGCTGTACGCCCAACCAAGACCCTGCGTTGTCCACCTGACGCGGACAACGCGAACAACCACGCCAGCTCTCGCCACGCCGTAAGCACAATCGCGCCGTCCACCACCCACCAGCGCACCGAGCGAGCGCCGGACGTGCAGACCGCCCCCGCCGTAAACCAAATCAGCACCCTGTGTCTCGCTGGCGCGGACACTGGGAATCGGCCCGCATGCCATAAGCCCGATTGCGCC
>JBOHCW010000683.1:0-7187 GCA_050725375.1 Actinocrinis sp.
GTGTACTCGACGGCCCCGGCCAGCGGCCGCAGCAGCGGGTTCGCGGCGGCGGCGAGCCGGGCCGCGGTGGTGAACGCGTAGTGGCGGCCGGACAGGTGGGCCCGTTCGTGGGCGAGCAGGGCGGCGCGGCCGGCGTCGTCGAGCGATTCGAGCATCCCGGCGGACACCACGATCCGGCCGGGCCAGCCGGGCACGGTGTACGCGTCGGCCGACGCGTCTCCGGTCACCACGACCTCGCCGCGGCCGGGCAGTCCGCCGGCGTGCCGGAAGGCCTCGGCGAGCGCTCGGCCGCGACGTACCGCGAAGGCGCACACGGCCGTCAGTGCCAGGCTGAGCAGGAAACCGGAGACCACGGCCAGGGCCAGGCCGGTCGGGTCGCCCCGGCTGATCACGATCGGCGACCAGTGGCCGAGCGAGGCGACCAGCGGTATGCGGATCAGCGCGGCGAACGCGGCCAGCGCGAGCGCCGCGCCGCTGCCGGCCGCCAGCGCGACGGCCGCGCCGGTCAGCAGCCAGGTGGCCCAGCTCGGATCGACCCGCGCGACGATCGCGCGTACGAGGGCCAGCGCGAGCAGCGGGAAGAGCAGGGTGAGGCAGAGGACGAGCGGAAGGTTCACCGGGCCTCACCGCCGTCTCCCGACGAGTGCGAGGCGTGCGGGGTGTGCGAGATATGCGGGGCGTGCGCACGCCCGTTCGCAGCGGGTCCCGGACCCGGCGCCTGGCCGAGCAGCCGGCGCAGCAGTTCCTCGTCATGGTCCGGCAGGTCCTCGACGAACCGGGACAGCACGGCCTCGCGGTCGGCCGAGGTGTCCAGCAACGCGGTCAGCCGGCGCGCGGCCAAGCCGGCCTCGTCGGCCTGCGGGGCGTACTGGAACGAGCGGCCGACGCGGGTGCGGGCGAGCATCTTCTTCGCGTGCAGCCGGGTCAGGATGGTCACGACGGTGCTGTAGGACAGCTCGCGGCCGTCGGGCAGCTCCGCGGCGGAGGTGTCCGAGTCGGCGAGTTGATCGCGCACTTCGCCGGGGCTGAGCGGACGGTCGGCCTGCCACAGCACGTCCATCACGGCGGCCTCCAGCGTGCCGCGCGCCCGGCGGGGCACACCGTCCGAGCCGGCCGATGACAGCATCCGCATACCCTTCCGCTTCACGACGAACCGCGCGGCAGACCAGGGATCACTACATGTTTGTAGATCTGACCGCCCGTCCAGTGTGCCACGCGAGCCCAAGCGGCGGGGCGGCGCCGTGTAACGGGTGCGCCCCGATGTCCGTATCGGTGGCGGTGGCAGCACCAGCTGTGTCTCGCCGCGGCGGACACCGAGATCCGGCGCCCCGGGCTATCGCGGCTCGTCCCCCGCATTGCCCGCGCCCACGGTCACCCGGCGGACCCGGGCGCCGAGGTACTCGATCGGGGCAGTGAGCGCGGCGGCGTAGACGGCACCGGAGCAGATCGCCACGACGTCGCCGCGGCCGACCGGGCCGACCAGGCAGAGCTGCTCGGCCACGAAGCGGCCCCAGGCCCGCTGGTAGTTCACCGACTGCTCCGCGAGGGAGAAGGAATAGGGCGCGAGCACGTCGCCGGGGTCGAGCAGCCCCCAGCGGCCGCTGACCACGAACCACGGCACGCCGCTCGCCTCGGCCCAGGCCCGCCGACGTGCGAACAGCGGGCTGACATACAGGTCGCGGACCACGGTGGGCTCGCCCAGCTTGGCCCCTGCGCCCGCGACGAGGACGACGGACACCGCGGTCGACGAGGCGGGCGAGGACGCGGTGAACGGTGTCGCGGATCCACCGCCGGGACGCAATGGCATGGCAGATAGGTACACGATCGCGGCGCGGCGCGCCAGCCGGAGGGCGTGCGGGTGGCAGCACAGAGCCAGGAGACGTCCGATTGCCGGAAAGCCCCCGCCTCCCCATTGACCAAACCGTAGCGCGTCTGTAACTTCCTGCTAGCATCCCGCAAAAATCCATCAAGAGCTAGTCAGAGATCAATGGCAACGCTGCAATTTCTCGACTAGCGCTGGTCCGGGCCCGCGAGCCGCCGCCAGTCGCCCTCGACTGCCGGCCGCAGCGCGGTCCCGCTGCCGTTCACGCACAACGTCGATGAAGTCGTAGCGCGGACACCCATGACTTCCTCGGCGCCCGCCCACACACGCAGTGCCAGAGGAAGAGAATGACAACAGCAAACAGACCACCCCGGACGCGGGTCCGGACCGCCGCCCTGTCGCTGCTCGGGCTGCTGGTCTCGGTCCTGCCCGCGCTGCACGCCGCCCCCGCGGCGGCCGCCGCGTCCAATCTCGCCCTGGGCAGGAGCGCCACGGTCTCCAGCACCAACGGCCCGTACGTCGCGGCCGACCTCAACGACGGTAATCAGAGCTCGTACTGGGAGAGCGCCAACGGCGCCTTCCCGCAGTGGGCCCAGATCGACCTGGGCTCGACCACCTCGGTCAACCAGGTCGTGCTGAAGCTGCCCGCGGGCTGGGGCGACCGCACCGAGACGCTGTCGGTGCAGGGCAGCACCGACGGCTCCACCTTCTCCACGATCGTCGCCTCGGCCGGGTACGACTTCAACCCGTCCGCCAACGACGCGGTCACCATCAGCTTCGGCGCGACCAACACCCGCTACGTGCGGGTGAACGTCACGGCGAACACCGGGTGGGCCGCCGCACAGCTGTCCGAGTTCGAGGTCTACGGCGCGGCCGTCTCGTCCACGAACCTGGCGCTGGGCAAGACGATGAGCTCCAGCGGCGTGAGCCAGACCTATGCCGCGGGCAACGCCAACGACGGCAACCAGTCCACCTACTGGGAGAGCACGAACAACGCCTTCCCGCAATGGCTCCAGGTCGACCTGGGCTCCTCCGTGTCGGTCGACAAGGTCGTCCTGCAGACCCCGACCGCCTCCGGCTGGGGTGCGCGCACCGAGACCCTGGCGGTGCGGGGCAGCACGGACGGCACCAACTTCTCCGACATCGTCGCCTCGGCCGGGTACAACTTCGACCCGGCGACCAACAGCACCGTGACGATCAGCTTCAACGCGACCACCACCCGGTACCTGCGGCTGAACATCACCGCCAACACCGCCTGGCCGGCCGGCCAGGTCTCCGAGTTCCAGGTCTACGGCCCGACCGGCGGCGACACCCAGGCGCCGACCGCGCCCAGCAGTCTGGCCTACACCCAGGCGGCCAACGGCCAGATCACCCTGACCTGGCACGCGTCGACCGACAACGTCGGCGTCACCGGCTATGACGTGTACTCGAACAACTCGCTGCTGACCAGCGTGGCCGGCAATGTGCTGACGTACACGGACAACCCGCCGACCAACCAGACGGTCGCCTACTTCGTGCGCGCGCACGACGCGGCCGGCAACCAGTCGGGCAACAGCAACACCGTCACCCGCGCCGGCCAGAGCGCGACGCCGCCCACGGCGCCGAGCAACCTGGCCTACACCGCACCGGCCTCCGGCCAGCTCAAGCTGACCTGGAGCGCGTCGAACGACGCGGTCGGCGTGACCGGCTACAACATCTACCGCAACGCGGCGAAGATCGGCTCGGTGAGCGGCAGCACGCTGACGTACACCGACTCGGTCGCCGACACGCAGACCGTCTCGTACTACGTGACGGCCACCAACGCGGCCGGCCTGGAGTCCGCGGCCAGCAACACCGTCACCCGCACCGGCAGCGGCGGCACCGGGACCAACCTGGCGCTGAACAAGCCGATCGACGGCACGCCGTACACCTTCACCTACCTGCCGGCGAACGCGGACGACGGCGATGTGGCCACCTACTTCGAGGGTTCGTCGTACCCGAGCCAGCTCACCGTGCACCTCGGCGCCAACGCCGACCTGTCCTCGGTGGTCGTCAAGCTCAACCCGGACGCGTCCTGGGCCACCCGGACCCAGACCATCCAGGTACTCGGCCGCGAGCAGAGCGCGACCGGCTTCACCGGCATCTCGGCCGCGCAGAGCTACACCTTCAACCCGTCTTCGAACGCGAACACCGTCACCATCCCGGTGTCCGCGCGGGTCGCGGACGTCGAGCTGTCCATCACCGGCAACAGCGGAGCACCCGGCGGACAGGTCGCCGAGCTCCAGGTGATCGGCACCCCGGCGCCGAACCCGGACCTGACGGTGTCCAGCAGCTCCTGGACGCCCACCTCGCCGGTGGAGACCGACTCGATCACCGCCTCGGCCGTGGTCAAGAACATCGGCACCGCGAGCGCGGCGGCCAGCACCGCCAACTTCTACCTGGGCACCAACAAGGTCGGCACGGCCAACGTCCCGGCGCTGGCCGCCGGAGCCTCGGCCACCGTGTCGGCGGCCATCGGCACCCAGAGCGCCGGCACGTATCAGCTCACGACCAAGGTCGACGAGGCCGACACGATCATCGAGCTGAACGACGCGAACAACTCCTACACCAACCCGACCAACCTGGTCGTGGCCCCGGTGCAGAGTTCCGACCTGGTCGCCGCCCCGGTCGGCTGGAGCCCGGGCAACCCGGCGGCGGGCAACACGGTGAACTTCACCGTGACGCTCAAGAACCAGGGCACCGTGGCGACCGCCTCGGGCGCGCACGGCATCACCATGACCCTGCTCGACTCCAACAACGCGACCGTCAAGACCCTGACGGGCTCGTACAGCGGCACGCTGGCCTCCGGCGCCACCGCCAACGTGTCGATGGGCAGCTGGACCGCGGTCAACGGCAAGTACACCGTGCACACGGTGATCGCCGTGGACGCGAACGAGCTGTCGGTCAAGCAGGCCAACAACACCAGCGACACCTCGATGTTCGTCGGTCAGGGCGCGAACATGCCCTATGACATGTACGAGGCGGAGAGCGGCCAGGTCGGCGGCGGCGGCGCCGTGGTCGGCCCGAACCGCACCATCGGCGACCTCGCCGGCGAGGCGTCCGGCCGCGAGGCCGTCACGCTGGACTCGACCGGCTCGTACGTGCAGTGGACCTCGCGCGAGTCGACCAACACCTTCGACCTGCGCTACTCGATCCCGGACGCGTCCGGCGGCGGCGGCACCACCGCCACCCTGGACCTGTACGCCAACGGGCAGCTGGTCGAGCCGCTGAACCTGACCTCGCACTTCGCGTGGCTGTACGGGGCCGAGACCGGACCGGGCGACTCGCCGAGCGCCGGATCGCCGCGGCACATCTACGACGAGTCAGGGTTCGTACTTCCGACCTCGTACCCGCAGGGCACCGTGTTCAAGCTGCAGAAGGACACGGCCAACTCCTCGCAGTACGCGGTCGACTTCATGAACCTGGAGCAGGCGACGCAGACCGCGAACCCGGACCCGGCGCACTACGTCGTGCCGGCCGGATTCACCCAGCAGGACGTGCAGAACGCGCTGGACAAGGTGCGGATGGACACCACCGGCGCCTTCACCGGCGTCTACCTGCCGGCCGGCCAGTACACGGTCACCGGACGGCTGTCGGTCTACAGCAAGCCGGTCAAGGTGGTCGGCGCCGGCGTCTGGTACACCCAGTTCGTCGCACCGGCCAACCAGTCGAACACCGACACCGGCTGGGACCTGCAGGCCGGGGCCAGCGGCTCGACGTTCACCGGCTTCGCCTGGTTCGGCAACTACACCACCCGCGTCGACGGCCCGGGACACACCTGGGACCTGCGCAACCAGTCCAACATCACTATCGACAACGTGTGGATCGAGCACAATGTGGTGGGCGTGTGGGGCGCGTCGAACGTGCAGAACTCGACGTTCACCAACATGCGCATCCGCGACACGTACGCCGACGGGATCAACCTCACCAACGGCAGCCAGGGCAACCTGATCTCCAACGACGAGGCCCGGTCCACCGGCGACGACAGCTTCGCGCTGTTCGCCGCCCAGGACCAGAACGGCGGCGGCAAGCTCACCAACAACACCATCCAGAACGTGACCTCGCTGACCCCCTGGCGCGCGGCGGGAGTCGCCGTCTACGGCGGCTTCAACAACACGATCCAGAACTTCTACGTCGCGGACACGCTCTGCTACCCGGGCCTGACGGTCTCCTCGCTGAACTTCGGCTACGCCTTCGAGGGCTTCGAGGACAGTCCGCCGACGGTCATTCAGAACTTCTCGCTGCCGAGAGACGGCGGGCACTTCTGGGGCCAGCAGGCCTTCGGCGCGATCTGGATGTTCTCGGCGACGAACCCGTTCACCGGCATCCGGATCAACAACGCCACCATCACCGATCCGACCTATACCGGGATCATGTTCCAGACGGACTACGTGGGCAACACCGCGCAGAACCCGTTCCAGGACACGGTGTTCACCAACACCACGATCACCGGCGCGCACGCGAACAACGACGGCTTCGGCAACAGCAAGTCAGGGTTCGGCATCTGGGCGAACCCGCTGCCGGAATCGGGCCAGGGCCCTGCGGTCGGCTCGGCGACGTTCAACCACCTCACCGAGAGCAACAACGACGTCAACATCCAGAACACGACCAGCACCTTCACCATCACCGTCAACCCTTAGGCGGCTGCTAAGGGTCACCGACGTCGCCTGTTCGCGCGATCTGTGAAAGGCTGCGCACTTCGCGGAAACACAGCGTGTGTCCGACGCACCGCGCGTAGTGTTCGTGGTGACGGCGGCGACGGTAGACGGCGGGTCCGGGCTCCTCCGCTTCGGCGGGGGAGCCTGTTCCCATACCGGCCGGCGCGACCCTCGGTTCAGCCGGGGCCGGCGGGGTAGGGTTCTTGATCGTCGCCGGAACCGGCCAGTACGGGCACCGGCGGGGCATCCGGCGCAGCCGTGCGGGGCGATCCGCACGGCCGGCGGTACGCGCACGGCTGTGAATTGATCCGGAGGGCGACTCGGGTGGGCCATCTCGATGCAGGGTGTTGACGCAGTCTGGACGGGCCGGCTCCGGTGAGCGGCGGTGAGCCACTGGCCGCCGTGCCGGATCACGTCCTGGACGCCGCCCGGCGCGGGGACGAGTCCGGGATGGCCGACCTGTGGCGCGCGCTCAACCCGCTGATCCTGCGCTATCTGCGCGTGGTGGTCGGCGAGGCGGCCGAGGACGTGGCCTCGGAGACCTGGCTGCAGGCGGCGCGGGAGATCCGCGCGTTCCGCGGCGACGCGACCGGCTTCCGGGTCTGGCTCTTCCGGGTGGCCCGCAACCGCGCCTTCGAGGAACTGCGCCGGCGCGGCCGGCGCCGGGAGGATCCGGCGGGGCTGACCAC
>JBOHCW010000684.1:0-9618 GCA_050725375.1 Actinocrinis sp.
CGCAACCTGACGTTCTCGGCGCTGGCGGGCTCGGGCGCGGGCTACGGCATCGCGGACGAGGAGACGGACCTGCACCCGGCGGTCGAGCCGCTGCCGGGCGAGCCGCTGGTGGTCAAGCGGCGGGTGAGCGCGTTCGCGGGCAGCGACCTGGACGTGCTGCTGCGCGGCCTGGGCGTCGGGCACCTGGTGCTCACCGGCATCGCGACCAGCGGCGTGGTGCTCTCGACGCTGCGTCAGGCCGCGGACCTGGACTTCGAGCTGACGGTGCTGTCCGACGGCTGCCTCGACCGCGACCAGGAGGTACACCGCGTGCTGGTCGAGAAGGTCTTTCCGCGCCAGGCCGCCGTGCGGACCGTCGACGAGTGGACGCGGCGGCTGAAGGGCTCAGCGGGCTGACGGGCCGGCGTTCGGCGGCTGACGCGGCGTCGGCCGGCCGACGGCCGGCCATCGCTCAGCGTCAGCCACCGGATACGTTCTGCGCACGGTAACGACCTGGTCACCGGTCGATGCGGATGTATCTGAGCCGCTGCGGACCGCCTCTGTGTAGTTGAGGGAGGCGGCCGATGACCGTGCATTTCAATCCGTTCCGCGAGCCGCCGGGCGAGCGCGCGCCGTGGCGGACCGTGGAGCTGACCGATCCGGCGCTGGCCGTGGACGGCGCGCCGCGGATCGTCGGACGGCTGCGGGGCGCGGACCACGGGCACGCGGTGCTCTCGCGGCTCGCGGCCGGGGACCAGAGCGCGCTGATCGAGGCGGGGATCGCGGCGCGGCGGGCGTACGACACGCGCCGGCACGAGTGGGGTGTCGGCCGCGACCGCGTGCACGGCGATCTGTTCCTCGTCGCGGGCGGTCCGACCCGCGTCGACTGGACCAGCGCGGCCCTGAGCGGCCTCGATCCGGTGGCGCACACCCACGCCGAGCATCCGATCAACCGCGGCGAGGTCGGCCGGGACCTGGCGCCGACGCTCGCGGGCGCGCTGAACGAGTGGCTGGCGCAGATGGCCGGCGTGCCGATCGGGTTCATGCCGGGCGACCTTTGGTACCTGTTCCCCTCGAACCAGGACCTTGGCTCCTCGTATCACGCGGCGGTGCAGGACACGGAGGTGCTCTACGCCCCGTTCCGGCTCGGCCAGGACGGCTGGCTGTCGGCCGCCTCGGGGCCGACCGTCAACGTGCAGTACGGCCCGGTGCTGGCGCGGCTGCGCGATGACGCGGCGGCCATCGCGCGTCGCAGCGGCCTGGATCCGGCGGACGAGGCGGGCATGCGCCGCGTCGAGGCGGACTGCCTGCTCTACCTGTGGGCGCCGATGACGATCCGGGCCGGGACGGTGCCGATCATCTCGGGTGTGCTCCAGATCGATCCGGTGCGCGGTATCGAGGGCCGGGCGCCGCAGTTCGCCTGGTTCCGGCCGCAGGCGCCGAACGGCCTGCGCAACCGCGCGCAGGTGCGGATGTTCATCGCGAACCTGGTGACAGGGAGCTGAGACGGGTCGGGCCCGCTTCAGTCCAGGTGGACGACCTCGGACAGCGGACGCATCGCGGCATCGGGGGCCGCGCCGTCCAGGTCCTCGAAGAACTCGCCCATCCGCGCCTGCCGGCGCGCGTTGACCTCGGTGGCGTCCTTACGTACTCCGCACTCGCACATGGACGGGTCCCGGCCGCCGTGTGGTGCGGCCGGGACCCGGGTGCCGGGATCGATCACGAGGCGCGTATCGATCAGCGGCGGGAATCGATCAGAAGTTGAACTGGTCGATGTTGGCGGCGTTGAACACCGTCGGGTCGCCCAGGGTCACCACGCCGTCGGCGCCGACCGTGAACGAGCCCATGTCGCCGGCCTTGAAGCTCTGGCCCTGCGCGCCGGTGATCTGGCCGGAGGCCAGCGCGACCGCGGCGTAGGCGGCCAGCGAGCCGAGCTTGGCCGGGTCCCACAGCTCGAACGCGGTGACGGTGCCGTCCTTGACGTACTTGCGCATCTGGTTCGGGGTGCCCAGGCCGGTCAGCTTGACCTTGCCCTTGAACGAGGAGCCGTCGAGGTACTGCGCGGCGGCCAGGATGCCGACCGTGGTCGGCGAGATGATGCCCTTCAGGTTCGGGTACGACTGCAGCAGGCCCTGGGTCTGCTGGTACGAGGTCTGCGCGTCGTCGTTGCCGTAGGCGATCTTCACCAGCTGGATGTTCGGGTACTTGGCCTTCAGCTCCTGCTGCATGAAGCCGATCCAGGTGTTCTGGTTGGTCGCGGTCTGCGCGGCCGAGAGCACCGCGATCTGGCCGGAGCCGCCGATCTGCCCGGCGATCTGGTCGACCTCGGTGCGGCCGAGCGCCTCGGCGCTGGCCTGGCTGATGAACAGGTCGCGGCAGGCGGTGCTGGTGTCCGAGTCGTAGGTGACCACCGCGATCTTGTCGGCCATCGCCTGCTTGAGGTTGGTGCACAGCGCGTTCTGGTCCTGCGCCGAGACCACGATGCCGTTAACCTGCTGCTGGATCAGGGTATTGACGTAGTTGGCCTGGCCCGCGGTGTCCGTGGCGCTGGAGGTGCCGACCTCCTTGTACGTCTCGCCCAGGCCCTGCAGCACCTTCTGGCCGCCGCCGTCCGAGATGGTGAAGTACGGGTTGTTGACCTGCTTGGGCAGGTAGGCGATGGTCAGCCCGGTCTTGGTGCTCGCGTTGGGATTCGCCGCCGCGCCGGAGGCCGCGGCCCCGGCGGAACTGTCGCTCGTGGTGCTGTTCTTGGTCGTGCCGCTGCACGCCGAGAGCACCAGAGCGGCGACGGCTACGCCCGAGGCGGCCGCCAACAGGCGGGGGGATACAGACATGGGGGTACCTCTCGTCGTTGAGTACTGCGGTGCGGTTATGTGGATGCGAGCCGTGGCGCGGATCAGGGTGTTGCCGCGCCCACCGGCCGCTCGCCCGGTGGAGCGGCCGTGCGCTCCGGCGGCTGCGCGCGCCGTCGGCGCAGCGCCTCCGATACCTGCTTGCCGATCCGCGGACCGAGCACGGAGGCGATCAGCAGCAGGCCGGTGACAATGGTCTGCGAGTCCGAGGACACGCTCTTGAGGCTGAGCAGGTTCTGCAGGGTGCCCAGCAGGAACACCCCGGCGACCGCGCCGCCGATGGTGCCGCGCCCGCCGTCGAAGTCGACGCCGCCGAGCAGCACCGCCGCGATGACGGACAACTCCAGGCCGGTCGCGTTGTCGTACCGGGCGCTGGTGTAGTGCAGCGCCCAGACGATCCCGGCGCCGGAGGAGACCAGGCCGGTGACCGCGAACATCAGCAGTTTGGTGCGATTGACCCGCACGCCGGCGAAGAACGCCGCCTCCGGGTTCGCGCCGATCGCGAACAGCCGGCGGCCGAACGGCGTCGCGTGCAGCGCGACCGCGGCGATCACCAGCAGCCCGAGGTAGAGCACGAAGATGTACGGGATGGCGCTGGTGCCGAACCGTCCGGTGCCGAAGTTCAGGTAGCCCTGTGGGAAGTCGGACACCGCGTTGGCGCCCAGCACGATCTGCGCGACGCCGCGAAACAGCGCCAGGGTGCCGATGGTCACCGCGAGCGAGGGCAGGCCGAGCCGGGTGACCAGCAGGCCGTTGAGCAGGCCGCCCGCGAGGCCGACGATCAGGCAAACCGGGATGATCAGCTGGATCGGCCAGTTCGCGTTCCACAGCGCGCCCATGATCGAGCCGGACAGACCCGCCATCGAGCCGACCGACAGGTCGACCTCGCCGGCCGCGACCAGCAGGGTCATCGGCAGCGCGACGATCGCGATGGTCGCGGTGTTGCCCAGCAGGAAGCTGATGTTCAGCGCGTTGCCGAAGGTCTTCTCGCTGCCGAAGCCGTAGGCGACCAGTGCCACCAGCAGCACCGCGACGGTCACGTCCCAGCGCGGCCGCAGCTTCAGGCCGCCCAGGCGCGCGGCGGCGGGGTTGGTCAGTTCAGCCATGGCGGGCGTTCCTCCTGCGCAGGGTGTTCGCGACGCGCTGGGCGACGATCCGGTCCGCGGCGATGGCCACCAGCAGCAGGAAGCCGTCGATCGCCTCCACCCAGACCGAGCTGACGTTCAGGGCGGGCAGCACGCTGTTGATCGAGGTCAGCAGCAGCGCGCCGAGCGCGGCTCCGTACACGGTCCCGACGCCGCCGGTCATCGCCACGCCGCCGACCACCACCGCGCTGACCACGGTCAGCTCGTAACCGGTGCCGGTGTTCGCGTCGACGTAGGCGAAGCGGGCCACGTACAAGGCGCCGGCCAGGCCGGCGAGCACCCCGGCGAACATGTACGCCGCGATGATCCGCCTGCGCAGCCCGATGCCGGCCAGCCGGGCGGCCTGCGCGTTGGAGCCGATGGCGTAGAACTCGCGGCCGGACCGGTACCGGGCCAGGTAGTAGCCCATCGCGACGGTCGCGACCACGGCGATGACCGCCAGGTACGGCACGGCGCCGAAGCCGTCGTGGCCGAAGTTCGCGTAGCCCTCCGGCAGGTTCTGCGAGGTGATCTCGCGCGAGCCGACCCAGATCGAGTCGAGGCCGCGCACCACGTACAGCATGCCGAGCGTGACCACCAGCGCGGGCACCTGGCCGAAGCTGACCAGCAGCCCGTTGAGCAGGCCGAATCCGGCGCCGAGCAGGACCGCGGCGATCACCGCCCAGGCGGTGTTGCCGCCGCCGGCCAGCAGGTCGCCGGTGGCGAAGGCGCTGATGCCCAGCACCGAGCCGACCGACAGGTCCACGTTGCGGGTGATCACCACCACGGCCTGGCCGACCGAGACCAGCATCAGGATCGCCGCGTCGAGCAGCAGGTCCTTGATGCCCTGCTTGGTCAGGAAGTTGTGGTTGTCCAGCTCGGTGGCCAGCAGCAGCAGCACCAGCACGGCCACCAGGGCGGCCTGGCGCACGCGCGAGAACAGGTCGGCGAGCCGCCGCGGCGCGAGGTCGGGCTCGCCGGCGGCGGCGTCCGGCGGGGCGAGCGTCGTCATGGTCATCCGGACGTCTCCGTCGAGGGGGAAGTGGATCGCGGCGCGCCGGGCGCGTCCTCGGCCGCGGGGCCGCAGGGCGCCGGCCGGCCGGTCGCGGCGGCCAGCACGCTCTCCTCGGTGGCTCCCTCGCGCGGCAGCTGTGCGGCCAGCCGGCCTTCGTGCATGACCAGGATGCGGTCGGCCATGCCGAGCACCTCGGGCAGGTCCGAGGAGATCATCAGCACCGCGACGCCCTGCCCGGCCAGTTCGGACAGCAGCCGGTGCACCTGCGCCTTGGTGCCCACGTCGATGCCGCGGGTCGGCTCGTCGACGATCAGCACCTTGGGGCTGGTCGAGAGCCACTTGCCCAGCACGACCTTCTGCTGGTTGCCGCCGGACAGCGTGGCGACCGCGTCGGACAGGCGGTTGTACTTCAGCTCCAGGCGCTTGGCCCAGTCGGCGGCGCGGGCCCGCTCGGCGGCCCGGCTGACCAGCCCGCCCTTCGTCAGCACCCGCACACCGGTCAGGGTACTGTTGCGCTCGATCGAGTGGATCATCACCAGGCCCTGCGCGCGGCGGTCCTCGGGCACCAGCGCGAGGCCGGCGGACATGGCCGCGCTCGGCGAGCCGGGCTTGAGGACCCTGCCGTCGACGTGGACGGCGCCCGCGTCCCAGCGGTCGATGCCGAACAGCGCGCGGGCCACCTCGGTGCGCCCGGCGCCGACCAGCCCGGCCAGTGCGACGATCTCGCCGCGGCGCACCTGGAAGGAGACGTCGGTGAACACCCCCTCGCGGGTCAGCCGCTGCACGTCGAGGGCGACTTCGCCGATCTCGGCGTCCTGCTTGGGGTAGAGCGAGTCCAGGTCGCGCCCGACCATCCGGCGCACCAGGTCGTCGCCGGTCAGGCCCTCGACCGGCTCGGTGGCGATCCAGCCGCCGTCGCGCAGGGTGGTGACCGTGTCGCAGAGGCTGAAGATCTCGTCGAGGCGGTGCGAGATGAACAGGATCGCCGCGCCCTGCGCCTTGAGCGCGCGGGCCACCGCGAACAGCCGCTCGACCTCGGCCGGGGTCAGCGCCGCGGTCGGCTCGTCCATGATCAGGACCTTGGCGTCGAAGGAGAGCGCCTTGGCGATCTCCACCATCTGCTGGTCGGCGATGGACAGGCCGCGGGCCGGCTGCTGCGGGTCGAGCGCGACGCCGAGCCGGGTGAACAGCTCGGCGGTCCAGCCGTGCACCTTGGCCTTGTCGATCCGGCCCAGGGCGGCGCGCGGCTGGCGGCCCATGTAGATGTTCTCGGCGATCGACAGGTGCGGGAACACCGTCGGCTCCTGGTAGATCACCGCGATGCCGTGCGAGCGGGCGTCGGCCGGGCCGTGGAAGACCACCGGCTCGCCGTTGACCAGCACCCGGCCGGTGTCCGGCCGCTGCACTCCGGCCAGGACCTTGACCAGGGTGGACTTGCCCGCGCCGTTCTCGCCGGCCAGGGCGTGCACGCTGCCGGGGGCGAGCGCGATCGACACGGAGCGCAGCGCCCGGACCGAGCCGAACGAGACGCTGGCGTCCTCCAGCGCGAGCACGGGCGTCCCGCCCGCCGCGCCGGAGGCCGCGCGGCCCGGGTCGGGACCGGGCGGCGCCGCCGCGCCGGCCTCGGTTGAATCGTTCACTCTCGCCTCCACAGGCACCGGACGTACCCGCCTTCGTCGCGGGGATGTCGCCGCCGGGTTGTTTAAACGTTTCAGTTCACGTGCGAGCAACGTAAGACCGGCTTTGCGCGCGCGTCAAGGGATACGGTGCGCCGGAGTTGGTCACGATGCGATCACACGGGTATTCCAGCAGGCCAACCTACCTAAACCGGCGATCTGGAAAAACGAGATCGGCCGTGGCGGCGCCGCTCACGGGCATGTCACCGCCGTGACGAGTACCCCGTCGACTCGCGCGCGACCAGCTGCGGTTCGAGCACGACGCGCTGGTGGGTGTGCTCGGCGGCCTTCTCGCCGGTCTCCTCCAGCAGCAGCGTCGCGGCGGTGCGGCCCATCTCGTCGGCCGGCTGGCGCACCGAGGTCAGCGGCACCGCCGCGGCGGCGGCGAACTCGATGTCGTCGTAGCCGACCAGGGCGATCTCGCCGGGCACCGAGACCCCGGCCGCATACAGCGCCTGTAACACGCCGAACGCGAGCAGGTCGTTCGCGCAGAACACGGCGGCCGGCCGGCGCGACAGGCTCAGCAGCCGCGCGCCCGCCTCGCGCCCGGCCGCCACGTCGAGCCGCGGGGCCTCGATGTGGGTCAGGGCGTCCTCGGCCATGCCGTGCGCGGCCAGCGCGGACAGGACGCCGGTGCGCCGGTCGCGGCACTGCGCGAGGTGCATCGGGCCGCTGACGTAGGTCAGCGCCTTGTGCCCGGCGTCGAGCAGGTGCTTGCCGGCCAGCCGTCCGCCTGCCACGTCGTCGACCGACACCGAGCAGGCGTCGCCGACCGGGGCGGAGCGGTCCACCAGGACGAACGGGATGTCGCGGCGCCGGAAGGCGGCCAGGTTGCCGCCGGTCGGGTCGGCCGGGGTGACCAGCACCCCGCGCACCCGCTGCTCGGCGAACAGGGCGAGGTAATCGGCCTCCTCGGCCGGATCCTGGGCGCTGTTGCACAGCATCACGCCGAGCCCGGCCGCGCGCGCGGTGCGCTCGGCGCCCATCGCCACGTCCACGAAGAACGGGTTGGCCATGTCCAGCACCAGCATCGCCACGATCCGGCTGCGCCCGGCGCGCAACTGGCGGGCCGACTCGCTGCGCACGAAGCCGAGCAGGTCGATCGCCGACTGCACCCGCGCCCGGGTCTCCTCGGAGACCAGGTCGGGCCGGTTGAGCACGTTGGAGACTGTGCCGACGGACACTCCGGCGTGCCGTGCCACGTCCTTGATCCCCACCATGTGCGCCACGCCAGCACCTCACGTCGAAGCAGTCGGAATCGCGAAACGGCCGAACACTCTAAGCATTGCGCGCCCAGAGTATTTCGCGCCGCCACCCTCGTCGGCGCACACGCAGGCGCCGCTGCCATGGTAGGCCCAGTATGTGGAAAGAACGCAGCCTGAAAGGCTCCAAGCCGGGCCGTCGGGGCACCGGTCGGCCCCAGCCCCTTGACAGTGCGCGGTAGGGGATCTAGGTTTCGTCGATGAAACGATTCATTAACCAATGACGACCGAACCGCGCTCCCGCGCGGCTTTCGGGTGCGTACGGCGGAACAGGGCAGGGTGACGGCGATGGGCGACCGGTCCGCGGTCAAAGCGCAACTGGCGGCGCAGCAGATCGAGCTGCCGTCGTGGGCGTTCGGCAATTCCGGGACCAGGTTCAAGGTGTTCGGGCAGCCGGGGGTTCCGCGCGACCCGTTCGAGAAACTGGCGGACGCGGCGCAGGTGCACCGCCATACCGGCGTGGCCCCGGCCGTGTCGCTGCACATCCCGTGGGACAAGGTGCCCGACTACGCCAAGCTGGCCCGGCACGGCGCCGACCTGGGCGTGCGGATCGGGATGATCAACTCCAACGTCTTCCAGGACGACGACTACAAGCTGGGCAGCGTCTGCCACCCGGACCCGCGGGTGCGCCGCAAGGCGCTGGAGCACCTGCTCGAATGCGTCGACGTCATGGACGCGACCGGCTCGTCGGCGCTGAAGCTGTGGTTCGCGGACGGCACGAACTACCCCGGCCAGGACGATGTGACCGCGCGTCAGGACCGGCTGGCCGAGGCGCTGGCCGCGGTCTACGAGCGGCTGGGCGACGGACAGCGGATGGTGCTTGAGTACAAGCTGTTCGAGCCGGCGTTCTACACCACGGACGTCCCGGACTGGGGCACCGCGTACGCGCACACGCTCAAGCTCGGCGAGAAGGCGAAGGTGGTGGTGGACACCGGCCACCACGCGCCGGGGGTGAACATCGAGTTCATCGTGGCGTTCCTGCTGCGCGAGGGCAAGCTCGGCGCCTTCGACTTCAACTCCCGCTTCTACGCGGACGACGACTTGATGGTCGGCGCCGCCGACCCGTTCCAGCTGTTCCGGATCATGCACGAGGTGGCCAAGAACGGCGGCCTGGACCCGGCGGCCGGCGTGGCGTTCATGCTCGACCAGTGCCACAACATCGAGGAGAAGATCCCGGCGGAGATCCGCTCGGTGATGAACGTCCAGGAGGCCACGGCCAAGGCGCTGCTGGTGGACCTGGACGCGCTGCGGTCCGCGCAGGCGGCCGGGGACGTGCTCGAAGCGAACGCGGTGCTGATGGACGCGTACAACACGGACGTACGGCCGCTGCTGGCCGAACTGCGCGGCGAGCAGGGTTTCGAGGCCGACCCGGTGGCGGCCTACCGCCGTTCCGGCTGGCGGGAGAAGATCGTGGCGGACCGGGTGGGCGGCACCCAGGCCGGCTGGGGAGCGTGAGGGAACCCGATGAGCAGCCCTGAGACGAACGACGCTGATTCGACCGACGCCGGGACGAACGACGCCGGGACGAACGACGCTGCGACCAGCGCCGACCGCGGCACCGCGCACGGCGCGGCCGTGACCGTGCGCGCGCTACTGGCGCGCTCGAACCGGCTCGGCGCGGATCCGCGCAACACCAACTACGCCGGCGGCAACACCTCCGCCAAGGGCGCGGCGCTGGACCCGGTGACCGGCGCGGACGCCGAGATCCTG
>JBOHCW010000685.1:0-11264 GCA_050725375.1 Actinocrinis sp.
GTGTCAGCAGTCGGTGTCAGCAGGCGGTGTCAGCAGTCGGTATCAACAAATAGCCGACGACGCGCACGCCGGGCGGGACGACCGTATGCGATGTGATCAGCGCACTCACATGGCGGAACTGTGCTTCTTGGCCTCAGGGACATCAGCCGTCGTGGACGGCTTCGCGGCAGCACGGCGGCGCGTGAGGATGGACGCCAACGCGTTCTTCGGCTCCGGCTCGGACGCGGGCTTGAGCTCGGACGCGGGCGCGGGTTCGGTCGCAGGCTTGAGCTCGGGCTCGGCCTTCGCCGGCTCCGCGGTGCGGCGGCGAGCGCGGGCGTCGCGTCGGAAGTGGGTCAGTTCACGGCGCACGGCGACGTTGCGGCGCAGCCCGTCGGCGACCATCATCAGGCCGAGCATGGCCACGGCGCCGATCACGATGCCGGCGAGCATCAGGCGGCCTGCCGAGCCGTGCGCGTGGTAACCGAAGATGTCGAAGCCGCCGGTCAGCTGGTGCTGGCTCCCGGTGTTGGCCGCGATACCCGCGCCCCCGACGGCGACCGCGGCGGCGAGCAGGAGCAGTCCTACGACGAGCATGGCCGTCTCCCTTTCCCTCATCCGACTAGTACGTCCATTCGAGCTAGGACATGCGGATACCCGGGAGTGCGACATTCATTCGTTCGTTCAGCGGATTAGAGTGCTGCGTCAAACCGACGTTTATGCGGTAGCGCCGACCCGCGCACCAGCGCCAGCACCAGCGCTGCCCGACTCGCTGATGATGTCCGAGGCGTGTGAACTGATCCACGTCATCAACGGAAGCAACAGATCGGCAACCTCTCGGCCGGTGTCGGTCAGGCTGTAGTCGACGTGCGGCGGGACGACGGCGCGGGCGTCGCGGTGCACCAGCCCGTCCGCCTCCAGTGTGCGCAAGGTCTGGGCGAGCATTTTCTCGCTGATGCCCCCGACCCAGCGGTGCAACTCGCCCCAGCGCATGGTGCGGCCGGACAGCGCGACCAGGATCAACACGCCCCAGCGACTGGTCACGTGGTCCAGCAGCACCCGGCTCGGGCAGTGCGCGTCGAAGACGTCTCCGCCGTAGAGCCCGTTCCGCAAGCGCTCTACCTTGTTACTTACTTCCATACCAGTACCTTACCTGAAAGTGGGTACACCTCAGAGGGATAGTTTGCTAGGCGGCGTGAGTTAGGGACGGTGACCGACTCAGAGGGAGCTCACATGTCACTGGTCATCACCGGCGCCACCGGCCACTTCGGCCGCCTCGTCGTCGAGGAACTGCTCGCCCGCGGCGTGCCCGCACAGGACATCGTCGCCACCGGCCGCGCTATCGAAAAGACGAAGGACCTGGCCGATCGCGGTGTGCGGGTGCGCGCCGCCGACTATGCCGACCCGGCTTCGATGCGCGCCGCGTTCGAGGGCGCTTCAGGCGTTCTGCTCGTCTCAGGTATGGCGCCGGATCGCGCACAGCAGCACCGCGACGCGATCGACGCCGCACGTGACGCCGGCGTCGGTCTGATCGCGTATTCGAGCATCGTCAACGCGACGAAGACCACGATGCGCGTCGCGGACGACCACAAGGCCACCGAGACCGCGCTGCGGGCTAGCGGCGTCCCGTTCGTGGCGCTGCGGAACAGTTGGTACATCGAGAACTACACGGCTCAGCTGCCGGTGATGCTTGAACACGGCGCAGTGCTCGGTGCCGCCGGTGACGGGCGTGTCAGCGCCGCGACGCGCGCGGATTACGCAGCCGCAGCGGCGGTCGTGTTGACGGCGGACGCGGGTACCCACGCCGACCGGATCTACGAGCTGGGCGGGGACGTGCCGTTCACGCTCGCCGAACTCGCGGCCGAGATCGGGGCGCAGGCCGGCAAGGACGTGCGCTATGTGGACCTGTCGGAGGCGGACCTCACGAAGGTGCTGGTGGACGCCGGCGTACCGGAGCCGCACGCCGCGACGCTCGCCGACGCCGACCGCGGCCTGTCCCGCGACGAGTTGCGCACCGACAGCGGCGACCTCAGCAGGCTGATCGGCCGTCCGACCACGACGCTGCACGACGCGATCGCGGCGGCACTGCGTGACCTGTAACGCTGCTGGTTTTCAGCCGTTCAGCCGTGCGGCGGCCTGACGTTGACGCTTGCTCATCGGTGCCTGCGATAGGTCGTCGGCGCTGGATCGCAGGTTCTTGTAGCCGTAACCACGCGCGTCGAGCCACGCCTTTGCGGCGTACTCGGCGCGTTCGGTGGCGAGCAGGATGTCCTCGTCGGTCTCACCCGTGTCGGCAAACCGGAACGTGAACGCGTCACGTGCGGCGATGTCGTAGCTGAGGTGGCCCTCGGGCGTAAATGCGGCGCTGAGGACGTCGTGCTCCGCGGCGTGCGCGAGAAGCTCGATGCGCTGGTCAGCGGTAAGGCCGCTGAAGACACCGCGGATGGTGATGCGGAACGTGCGCGTGGTCACGGGTCGACCCTAATCGGACGGATGGACCCGTGGCCATGCGTTTTCGGGCTACGCGTAAGGAGCGAGCGGGTTACAGGCGGCGCCAGCGCGCCTCACACCACGAGTACGCGCCAAAGGCGACCAGGCCGAGGGCCATGAGGATCAGCAGGACCGGGCCGTAGTCGGCGGCGGCGAAACTCCGCAGTGCCGAGTCGACGCCCTTTGCGCGTGACGGGTCGAAGGTGAGCGCCGCGTCGAACATGAACCAGCCGATCACGGCGAACACGATGCCGCGCGCGACGCTGCCGACCGTGCCCAGCCACATGACGCCGCGCCGCTGCGCGGCGGACAGCCGGCTGAGCTTGAGGTTCTTCGCGAATGTGCGCGTCACGCCGCGCCACACCTGCGCGAGGCCGCCGACGATCAGTGCGAGGCCGACGATCGCGACCAGTGCGCGTCCGCCCTGGTGAGCCATCGTGCGGGTGGTGAAGTCGCGCGAGACCTGGTCGCTCGAACCACTGAGGCGGTGTGCGAGCACGAAGTCGAGCGTGCTCGCACCGGCCGCTGCGTAGAAGACGGCACGAACGAACGAGCCGGCCCGTGAGCCTGCCTTCCTCGTCTGCCTACTTGTCGGATAAGCGGCCTGCGACAGCCGCCAGAGCGCCATGCCGGCGAAGCCGACGACGAGGAACCAGAGCAGCACGAGTCCGATCGAGGTGCCCGCGACCAGTTCAAGCGCGCCGGTGCGGTCGGCTTGGAGCGCGTTGTGATGGAAGACGATCAGCAGCGCGATCCAGCCGATGAGTACGTAGACGAGCCCTCGCGCCGCGAACCCGACGCGTCCAAGTCCGCGAACCGTGTTGCTACGCGCCGCCTTACGCGTCGTCCGACGTGCCGACCGGCGGGTAAGGCGGCGCGCCGAGAAACCGCCCGCATGCAAGCTCACGGCCATGTCCTGTCCTCTCCTCACGCCCCGATGATCAATGTTCGGATAATTTGACACGCCCGAATGCCCGGAGGCGAGAGCGGCAAACGGCGCGCAGGTGAGCGGCAGCAACAGCGGTCGACTCAGTCGATCGGCGCGCCTGGTACCAGGGGCGGACCGGCCTTCCGTATCAATGTCCGTTGTTGTCCGCTTGGACGGGACAACCGGACTCGCGCTGCTACGACCGGACTGGCAACGACGACACGACCCCACCCGTAGGCCGGGCAGGCACAATCCGCTTACCGACCCGGCAAGCCAAGCAGCGCTTTGGTGAGTCGGTCCCGGTCGCAGACTCAATCAACACGCCGACATGTCCACCCCAGACGGACAACGGCTCACGGCTCCTCGTTGCGTCGCAAGCGCAATTAGGGCGTCCACACGGCAATATCGCGCCGACGACCTGGCCCGCTCCGTCCATTGACACGGCAGGCGCTCGCACGCGTGCAGGTTCGACATAGCCGCAAAGCGCAATCGGTGACTCACTAGGACTGTCCTCGTGGAACGGACATCTATGGGTGAAGCGGGCGGCAGTTGCTTCTCGGCGACGGTCAGCCCTTATTGGTTCGCGGCGACGGGATGTCAGCGGCTGGACAGGTTGCCCATGCCGCGTCCGCGACTACGGCGGCGGCGGCGACGGCGACGGCGACGAACAGGGACCCACCCGACCACAGGGGTAGCGGATAGCGGATTCGTCGTTGTCTACTTGAAACGGACAACCAGGGCCGCGCGACTGCGACCCAGACCAGCAACGACGATATGAGCCGCCTCGCATACGACGGGCAGACACAATCCGCTCACCGACACCTCAGCGAAGCGGCGCGCGAGGGAAATGGCCCGCGTCGCGGATTTCATCAACACACCGACATGTCCGATCCAGACGGACAACGGTGCACTACCTCCTCGCAGAGTGGTAGACGCAATCGGCAACTCGCCACGACTGTCCACGTGAGACAGACACCAGCACGCGTAGCCGGTAGTAGCTGCTTCTCGGCGGCAATCGGCGCTCGTCGGTGCGCGGCGATAAGCAGCCGGCAACCAGGCACGCCGCCTCATAGCGTCGGCGACCAACCGAGCAGGAACTTATGCGGACGAGCAGGCACCCCGACCACTGGGGTAGCGGTCGAGGGCCGGTGTCTGCTTGAAACGGACAACCGTGACCGCGCCACCGTAACCCCAACCAGCAACGATGAAGCAAGCCACTTCGCACCGGTCGAGCGAAGCGGCTCGCCTCACGAACTCCATCAACACACTGGCATGTCCACCTCAGACGGACAACAGCGCACTGTCTCCTCACTGCGTCGTAAACGCAATCGGCGACTCGTCACGACTGTCCACATGAAACGGACATCAACAGGTGCAGCGGACGGCGGCTACATCCGGGCAATGTCCTTGTCGGTGCGCCGCGACCGGCTGTAGACGGTCGGCTGGTTGCCTTACGCCGTCCGCGACTACGGCGGCGGCCACGAACAGCGACCCTCCCCACCACAGGGGTAGCGGATAGCGGATTCGTCGTTGTCTACTTGAAACGGACAACCGGGGCCGCGCCACCGTAACCCCAACCAGCGACGATGAAGCGAGACACTTCACACCGGTCGAGTGAAACGGCCCGCGTCACGGACTTCATCAGCACACTGGCATGTCTACCTCAGACGGACAACAGTGCACCGCCCCCTCGCTGCGCCGTAAGCGCAATCGGCGACTCGTCACGGCTGTCCACATGAAACGGACATCAACAGGCGTGCAGCAGACGGCGGCTATATCCGCACAATGTCCTTGTCGGTGCGCCGCGACTGGCTGTAGGCGGTCGGCCGGTTGCCTTATGCCGTCCGCGACTATGGCGGCGGCTATGAAAAAGCGACCCACCCGACCACAGGGGTAGTAGGTAGCGGTTTCACGGTTGTCTACTTGAAACGGACAACCAGGGCCACGCGGCTGCAACCCCGCATCGCCTGAACGACGCGACCCACCTCGCACACGACGGGCAGGCAGAATTCGCTCACCGACACCTCAGCGAAGCGGCGCGCGAGGGAAGCGGCCCGCGTCACGGACTTCATCAGCACACTGTCATGTCCGCCTCAGACGGACAGCGCACCGCCCCCTCACTGCGCCGAAAGCGCAATCGGCGACTCGTCACGGCTGTCCACATGAAACAGACATCAGCAGGCTTAGCCGGTAGTAGCTGCTTCTCGGCGGCGCCGGCGCTCGTCGGCCTGCGGCGATAAGCAGCCGGTAATCAAGCACGTCGCCTCATGGCATCGGCGACCAACCGAACAGGAACTTATGCGGACGAGCAGGTCTCCCGACCGCTGGGGTAGCAGTCGGGCGCCGTTGTCTGCTTGAAACGGACAACCGGGACCGCGCCACCGTAACCCCGACCAGCGACGATGAAGCGAGCCACTTCGCATCGGTCGAGTGAAGCGGCCCGCCTCACGGACTTCACCAGCACACTGTTATGTCCGCCTCAGACGGACAACAGCGCCCTGCCCCCTCACTGCGTCGTAAGCGCAATCGGCGACTCGTCGCGACTGTCCACGTGAAACGGACATCAGCAGGCGTAGCCGGTAATAGCTGCATCTTGGCGGCAATCAGCGCTCGTCGGTGCGCGGCAATAGGCAGCCGGCAATCAGGCACCTTGCCTCATGGCGTCGACGACCAACGGCGCAGGAAGTTACGCGGACGAGCAGGTATCCCGACCGCTGGGGTAGCGGCCGGGCGCAGTTGTCTCCGTGAAACGGACAACCGAGACCGCGCCGCCGCAACCCAACCAGCGACGATGAAGCGAGCCACTTCACATCAGTCGAGTGAAGCGGCCCGCCTCGCGAACTCCATCAGCACACCTTCATGTCCACCTCAGACGGGCAACAGCGCACTGTCTCCTCGCTGCGTCGTAAACGCAATCGGCGACTGGTCGCGACTGTCCATGTGAAACGGACATCAACAGGCGTAGCCGGTAGTAGCTGCTTCTCGGCGGCGGCCGGCGCTCGTCAGTGTGCGGCGATAAGCAGCCGACAATCAAGCACCTCGCCTCATAGCGTCGGCGACCAACCGAACAGGAACTTATACGGACGAGCAGCTACCCCGACCACTGGGATAGCGGTCCGGCGCAGTTGTCTACTTGAAACGGACAACCGAGACCGCGCCACCGTAACCCCAACCAGCGACGATGAAGCGAGCCACTTCGCACCGGTCGAGTGAAGCGGTCCGCGTCACGGACTCCATCAGCACACCGGCATGTCCACCTCAGACGGACAACAACGCGTTGCCCCCTCGCTGCGCCGTAAGCGCAATCGGCGACTCGTCGCGACTGTCCGCGTGAAACGGACATCAGCAGGCGTAGCAGGCCTCGGGCAGCCTCGAAGCCGGAGCGCTCGGTGAAGTCGGCTTCAGCGGATGGTGAAGCGGGACGCGAGCAGCTTGTCGTTGCTGGACGAGGGGCCCACCAGCAGGTCGAACTCGCCCGGCTCTACTTCGCGGCGGCCGTCGGCGGTGACGATCGTGCAGGCTGACGCGGGCAGGTCCAGGTCCACTCGCCTGCTCTCGCCCGGACGCAGGTCGATCTGGCGGTAGGCCTTGAGTTCCTTGTCCGCCCACGTCGCGGAAGTAACCAGGTCTCTGATGTACACCTGGACGGTCTCGCGCACGGGCCGGCCGCCGGTGTTGGTGACGGTGACGGTCGCGGCGATCGTGTCGGCGGGACCGACGTCTCGGTTCTCGACGCGCAGGTCCTCGTATCGGACCGTGCTGTACGACATTCCGTGGCCGAAGGGGAACTGCGGGTCCTGCGTCAGGTCGGCGTACCTGCGGCCGTGCTGGCCGCGCAGCTGGTTGTAGTAGATCGGCTGCTGACCCACGTGGCGCGGGATCGAGATGGGCAGCCGGCCGCTCGGGTCGATCCGGCCGAGGATCAACTCCGCGATCGCACGGCCGCCGCGCATGCCCGGGTTGAACGCCTGGATGATCGCGGCGGCGTTGAGGGCCTTTCCGGGCAGGATCAGCGGCTTCGAGCTGATCACCACGACGACCATCGGTATCCCGGTGTCGGCCAGGGCCTCCAGCAGCGCCGCCTGGCCGCCGACCAGGTCGAGGGTGGCGGTCGAGCGCGACTCGCCGATCAGGCCGATGGTGTCGCCGACCACCGCCACGATCAGGTCGGCGTCGGCGGTGGCTTCGACCGCCTCCGCGAGCAGGTCCGGGTCCGCGGCGGCCGGGATGACCACGTCGGGGGCGGGCTGGCCGTCGGGGAGCACCGGGCCCCGCGGGTTGGGCGCGAACTGCGCGATGTGGGCGCCGGCGGCGTGGGTGACCGTCCACGTGTCGGGTATCAGGGCACGCATGCCGTCCAGGACGGTCTCGGTCAGATGGCGCGGGTGGCCGTCGGGGAGCCAGTCGACCTGGCCGGACGCGCCGGCCCAGTCGCCCAGTTGGGCATGCTGGTCGTCGGCGTTGGGGCCGATCAGGGCGATGGTGCGCGGTGCCGGTGCCAGTGCCGGTGTCGAGGCCGAGGCTGAGTCCGGTGCGGAGCCGGGGCCGGAGCCGGAGTGCGTGGACAGCGGGAGGGTGCCGTCGTTGGTGAGCAGCACCAGACCGCGGCGGGCGATCTCCAGGTTGACCTCGGCGTGCTGCGGCGCGTGGATGTACGTGCGCTGACGCTCGGGGTCGGGGCGGCGCGGGTCCTCGAAGAGGCCCAGCTCGAACTTCAGGGCCAGGATGCGGCGCACGGCCGCGTCGACCTCGGGTTCGGACAGCGTGCCCCTCCTGATCGCCTCCTGGGCACCCTCGAAGAACTGAGGAGTGGTCAGGATCAAGTCGTTGCCGGCCCTGACCGCCCGCGACGCGGCTTCGGCGTCATCGGCGCAGACCTGCTGCTCCCAGACCATCCGGCCGACGTTGTCCCAGTCGGTGACCAGCGTGCCGGAGTACTTCCACTCCTCGCGCAGCACCTCGCGCAGCAGCCAGCGGTTGGCGGTGATCGGCACGCCGTCGATCGACTGGTAGCCGATCATGAACGTGCGGCAGCCCTCGCGGGCCACCCGCTCGAAGGGCGGCAGGAACCACGAGCGCAGCTTGCGCCGGCTCAGATCCGCCTCGCTCGCGTCGCGGCCGCCCTGCGTCTCCGAGTAGCCGGCGAAGTGCTTCGCGCAGGCCAGGATCGCGGACGGATCGGCCAGGCCGTCGCCCTGGTAGCCGTGCACCATCGCCGAGCCCAGTTCGCCGATCAAGTGCGGATCCTCGCCGAAGGTCTCGCCCACCCGGCCCCAGCGCAGGTCGCGCGCGATGCACAACACCGGCGAGAACGTCCAGTGCACGCCGGTGGTGGACACCTCGACGGCAGTGGCCCGCGCGACCCGCTCCACCAGGTCCGCGTCCCAGGACGCCGCCATCGCCAGCTGGGTCGGGAAGATCGTGGCGCCGGGCCAGAACGAGTAGCCGTGAATGCAGTCCTCGCCGACCAGGACCGGGATGCCCAGCCGGGTCCGCGCCGCCAGGTCCATCGCCTCGCCGATGCTCTGCGCCGACGCGTGCAGGATCGCCCCGGCGTGCATGTCATTGATCAGGCCACTGACACCCTCGCGCGCGTCCAGATGCAGCATCTGGCCGATCTTCTCCGGCAGCGTCATCCGGGCGAGCAGGTCGTCGATCCGCTCGGGGATCGGCAGGGCGCGGTCGCGGTACGGCGGCACGGCGGCCACGGCGGCGTCCTTCTTCACGACGGTGCTCTGATTCACGACGATGCTCCTGTAAACGTTTCCGGCAGGGCAAGGGTAGAGGACGGTGCGGGCTCGGAAGACGACCCGGACGAGGGCGCGGACGCCGGCCCGGGACGTCCCGGCAGCGGTCGGGTCGCCGAGGCGACGGCGGCGGCGACCAGTTGCAGCACCGCGACGGCGACCAGCGCGCGCAGGATGCCGACGTGGTCGCCGAGCAGGCCGATCAGCGGCGGGCCGGCGAAGGAGGCGACCTTGCCGATGGTGGACACGACGGTCACCCGTTCGGTCGCGTACCGCGGGTCGTCCGCGGCGGCGCTCATCGCGACCGGGTAGCCGAACGACACCCCGACGCCCCACAGCGCGACGCCGACGAAGGCGGTGGCCAGCGAAAGCCCCGCGCAGAACAGGCCGAGGCCGACGGCGGCGGTCACACAGCAGGCGCGCAGTACGGCGACCCGGCCGAACCGGTCGAGCGCGCGGGCGCCGAACCAGCGCGTCGTCATCATGCCGGCCAGGAACGTCGCGTACGCGATCGTGCCGATCACCGCCTGCGTACGGTAGCCGTCCACCGCGCCGACGCCGATCCAGTCGTTGCCGGCGCCCTCGCCGAAGCCGAAGGCCAGCGCGAACAGGCCGATCAGGATGGTGCGCGGCTCGCGCCAGAAGTTGATCGGGCGGGGGGTCGGCGACGCGGCGGACGTGCGTGCCGGTGCGGGTGCGGGCGGCGCGGGGTCGGCCAGGAAGCCGCGTGCCGACCACGGGATCACGATCGCGACGAGAACGCCGAAGGCGGCCAAGTGCACGAGGACCGGGATGCGGGCGAGCACCATGAGCACGCCGGCCAGCGCCGAGGCGACCGTGCCGACGCTGTAGCCGGCGTGGAAGCGCGGCATGATCGAGCGGCCGAGGCGCTGCTCGACCAGCGCGCCGTGCAGGTTCATCGCCACGTCGCACATCGCGCCGGCGAAACCCATCAGCAGCAGGCCGGCCACCAGCGTGGGCACGCCCGTCAGGTAGCTGATACCGGACAGCGCCAGGCCGGCGCCGAAGACCACCGACGTCCAGGTCACGGTGCCGCGCCGGCCCAGCCGGCGCACCGCGGTGCGCGAGAACGGCCGGGCCGCGAGCGCGCCGCCGGCCGCGGCCAGCAGGATCACGCCGAGGGCGCCCGCGCTCAGGTGCAGGTGGTCGCGGATCTGCGGCAGCCGCGAGACGAAGGCGGACAGGCCGACTCCGCACTCGGCGAAGACCGCGTACGTCGCCCGGGTCGCGGCGCCGACCGGGTCGGTCATGATCGTCTCCTCGGGCGGACGGTGCGGACGGGGGCGTGTGCGTGGCTCTGACCGGCGGGCGGCTAGTGCATGATGGGCGGGTGTCCCCTGCTGACAACGGCGTGCAGGCCACCGAGCCCGGTTACGCCAAGGGCCGCCGCCGGCGCGAGGAGATCGTCACGGCGGCCGCCGGCGTGTACGCCGACGCGGGATACGACGGCGCCTCGCTGCGGGAGATCGCCAAGCGCGCGGGGATCAGCCACGCCGGGCTGATCTACTACTTCCCGAACCGCGAGGCGCTGCTGGCGGCGGTGCTTGAGCGGCGCGACCTGCAGGACGCCGAGCGCGGGAACCCGGACGAGCCGGCCGGCCTCGGCGCGCTGCGCCGGCTGGTCGACCTGGCCGCGCACAACGAGCGGCACCCGGGGATCGTCGAGCTGTTCGCGCGCCTGGCGGCCGAGGCGATCGCCGAGGGACATCCGGCGCACGAGTACTTCACGCGGCACTACCGGATCGCCCGCGGCTACGCGCAGTCGTCGTTCGCGGCGCTCGCCGGCGCCGGGCAGCTGCGCGCCGACGTGGACCCGCGCACCGCGGCCGTGGCGTTCATCGCGCTGATGGACGGGTTGCAGGTCCAATGGCTGACGAATCCCGACGAGGTCGACCTCGTCGCCCCGCTGACTTTCTTCCTGCAACACCTGATCGTCGTTCCCCTGGAATAGGCATCGTCGGAGGACGCCGGTCGCCGTACGCTCCACCGACGAATCTGTCGGCAAACCCGTCGGCAAACCGGTTTAGGCAATGCGCACCCGCCGTTGGACGCCTGGCCCCAGGAAATTTTAACCACGTGGTAGAGATTTTTGCTACGCC
>JBOHCW010000686.1:0-5177 GCA_050725375.1 Actinocrinis sp.
CAACGGACCCGGCTCGAGTCCGACGCCGCCGATCTGGTCGCCGCGGGCAGAGTGGAGTTCCGCGGCCGGCTCGAACAGCCGCAGGTCGCGCGCTGCCTGCGCGCCAGCGCGCTCGTCGTCGTGCCGTCGTTGTGGCCCGAGGTGTTCGGCCGGGTCGCCCTCGAAGCGCTGCAGACCGGGCGCGCCGTGGTGGCGTCGCGGGTCGGGGGACTGCCGGAGCTGGTGGACGGGGAGAACGGCCGGCTGGTCGAGCCCGGAGACGTCGACGGCCTGGCACGCGCGCTCTCGGAGCTGCTGGGCGATCGCCCGCTGCTCGAACGGCTCGGTGCGGAATCCGCCCGGCGCGCGAAGGGCTTCGGCATGGACGCGGTCCTGGACGAACACGAGGCCCACTACGCGGCCGTACTCGCGGGTTCGCGATGATGGCCGTGCGAATCAGGCCCCGCGGAACCGGGACCGCGCGGATCAGGAGTCTGTGGGTCAGGAGCCTGTGGGACAGGAGTCTGCGAAGCAGGGCCGTGCGCGCGGAGGGAGTGCGGACCGTGGCCGTCGTCGCGCCGCACTACCCGCCGAAGATCGGCGGCGTGGAACGGTACGCCGCCCGGATCGCGAGCGCGCTCGCACACGAACCCGACCTGAAGCCGGTCGTGCTCACGACCGGCGAGACGAGAGTGCGCACCCGGGTGACGATGCAGGACGGTGTGCTGATCGTCCGGCTCGGTTGCTGGTTCCGAATGTCGAACACGCCGCTGAGTCCGCTGTGGCCGTTCCAGGTGCGCTGGTGGCTGCGCAGGCTCGCCGTCGACGTGGTGAACGCGCACGCGCCGGTGCCCGGATTGGGCGACATAGCCGTCGCGGTATCGGGAAAGCGGCCGACCGTCCTCACCTACCACTCCGGGACCATGCACAAGGGCGGGACGGGCACGGGTTTGGCGGACTGGATCATCGGCCGTTACGAGCGCCGCGTCCTGCCCCGTGTCTTCGATCGGGCCGACGTGCTGGTGCCCGTGTCACCGGTCGCACTCGCCGCCGGACGCCCCGGCGCGATCCAGATCACGCCGGGCGTGGACGTGGACCGGTTCACGCCGGGACCGCCGGCCGCGCGACGTCCCCGGGATCTCGTGTACGTCGGCCGCGTCGACCGCAGCTCGGCCTGGAAGGGCATCGACGTTCTCATCAGGGCGCTGGCGCAGCTCGACGACCTGCCCGACGTGCGTCTCAAGCTGGTCGGCGACGGCGACGCGTTGCCCGATCACCTGGAGCTGGCCGCACGGCTCGGTGTGGCCGACAGAGTGGACAGCGCCGGGGCGCTCGACGGCGCGGACCTGGTCGAGGCGGTGCAGATGGCGGCCGTGCTCGTGCTGCCGTCGCTGACGGACGCGGAGGCTTTCGGCATGGTGCTGCTGGAGGCGATGGCCTGTGCGACGCCGGTGGTCGCGTCGTCTGTCGGCGGCCCCGCCTTCGTACTGGCGGACAGTGAAGCCGGGCTGCTCGTCCCGCCGGGGGACCCGTCGGCGCTGGGGAAGGCATGCCGCCGCCTGCTTGAGGACGCGGACCTCGCCGACCGCATGGGTGCGGCGGGCCGGCGGCGCGTCGAACGAGATTTCGCGTGGCCGGCGCTGACCGGTCGGTATGTGGACCTGTTCAGGACTCTGCTCGACTAGGCGTGTCCAAGGCGCTTACCGGCCCCGCCCCGCCTATCTCGCCTCGCCTATTTCGGCCCGCCTACTTCTTACTGTCACACCCGCAGGAGGCGATCGCCGCCTTGAGGGCGTTGAAGGCTGGACGCTGCGTGCCGTCCCCGGCCCGCAATCCGTAGAGGAGACCCGGGAAGTCCCGATCGGAGTACCAGAAGTCCGCGCCGACGTACCTATTCGTCGCGACGGTCTGGACGAGGTCGGTCGCGTACGTGGCCTGGAGCTGGAGCGGGTCGGCCGCCACGCCGACCTTCTTCTCGTTGACCTGCGCGCCGGTCTCCGTCAGCCAGACCGAGACCTCGGGCGTCCCGTATTTCTGCAGGACCGCCACCAGGTTGTCGCGGGAGCTGGAGATCGCCTGGAAGTTCGCCGCGACGCTCGGAAGCGTCGGCAGCGAGTACGGGTGATATCCGACGGCGTTCACGTATCTGGTGCCGCCCAGCCTGGCCACGGCGGTGAGGAAGTCGAAGGCTGAGATGTACTTGGCGCTCGGCTGCGTGGGAACCGCGGCCAGTCCGCCCAGGACGATGTAGGCGGCGCGATCCGCTTTCCGCAGCGCCGTCGAGGTCGCCGCGAGCAGCTTCTCGTAGGCGGCCGGGTCGGGTTTCGGCAGCCATACCCCGATGTTGGGTTCGTTCCAGATTTCCCAGGCATGTACGCCCTGCGGCGCGTACCGGGCGGAGGCGACGGAGGCGAAGTGCGCGTAGGTGGAGTTGTCCGCCGGCGGGCAGTCGACCTGTGTCTTGCAGACGCTCTGACGCGCCCAGTGCGGCGGATCGTCCAGAATGGGCAGGACTTTCAGGCCGCGCGCGTTCGCCGCGTCCACGATCCGGTCGACGCTCTGCCAGTCGTACTGGTACGGGCCGGACGGCTGGACCAGGTCCCACGGCAGGTCGGTCCTGACCCACTTCGCGCCCACGGCCACCGCGTCGTCCAGGCTTCTGGCGAGCGTCTTGTCCGACTCGGTCAGCAGTGCGCTGCCATAGGCGATGCCGAAGCTCAGCATGTGCGGTCCAGAGGCCTGCGAACTCCTGGCCGCGGCACTCGACGTGCTCGATCCGCCTGGGTGGCCCGCCGTGGCGCCCGTCGCGGCGGGTTCCGCGCGGACGGCTATCGCGGTCGCCGTCGTCGCCACGGCGAGACAGACGGCGACGACGATCCAGTGCGGCCGTCGCCCTGGTCGTATGGGCATGGCCGCAGACTATCCGACTTCGACTACGCGACCGCGTACGCGGAGCGTCTTGCGTGCTCAGGGCGCTGCATTGGCCCAGTGCATGAAGTAGGCCCCGGCCAAACCGCCGACTGCGGCGGTCAAGCCGACGATAGGGATCGCTGTGCGCAGTTTCAGTGCGGACAGCGACACTGCGGCCGGAACCAGTAGCGGGAAGCAGGGAAGCAGGAATCGCGGCTTGGAGGTGAAAGCGCCCGAACTGAGCAGGGTGAAAACGACCGTGGCCGCCGACCAGGCGCTCAGCTGCCAGGCCACGGCGTGGTCGGCCGCCAGCACGACCGTCGAGACCAGCAGCGGGACCAGGATCGCGATGGATACCAGCAGTACGGTCCGGTATGCGCTGCTGTCGCGCGAGAAGGTGAGTTGCTGGACGAAGACCTTCACAGTCTGGGCGCCGAAGTCGACCGAAGAGCGCCAGCCGGGCGCCTGTTGCGAGACGAACCAGGCGTTCATGTGGTGCAGGCGCAGCCCTAGGAACGCCCAGTAGCCCAGGATGCCCAGCGGCGAGATCACGATCGCCGCGTACGGCCGCCAGCCGTCCCTACGCCGGATGATGGCGATCAGTGCCGCAGCGACCACTACGGCGATGAGGAGGACGACGGTCGACCGGGTGAGTCCCGCCAGGATCGTCAGCACCGCCGCGGTCAGCCATCGATGCCTGATCAACGCGATCAGCGCGAACACGGAGAGCGCGGTGAACAAGGACTCCGTGTACACCATCGACTCGAGGTACGCCGTGGGCGCCGCCGCCCACAGTGCCACGACGGACAGTGCTGCGCGATCGGATATATAGCCGCGCAACACCCGGTAGATGCCAATCGAGGCCGCCAGCGCGGCGAGGGTCGAGATCAGGATTCCGGCGGCCAGCGCAGAACCGCCGAGGGGGTAGGCCACCACCTTGACCAGATACGGGAAGAGCGGGAAGAACGCGATCCGCATTTCCTGCGGGACGCCGTTCGCCGAGTAGAGAAGATGCGTCTCGTAGCCGGACTGGCTGATCGCACGGTAGGCGCCGCCGTCCCAGCGGCCGAAGGCTGCGATCGGGTCGGCCGACGCGTGTAGCAGGATCGCGACGGCGGTGGCGAGCAGCACAGCGTGAGCCGCCACGTAAACTGTGACCGGCGGCCAGACGCGTTCCGCCAGCCGGTCCCGCAGCGATAGGGAAGTGGTGCGGCTCGTGCGCGCTGAGTGCTCCCGCGGCACGAGATCCGGAGTGAGTGCGCTCAAAGCTCTGCTTCCTACCGTGGGCAAGGGGCGTACGGCGGGATCTTAGAGTGCGGGTGTTCGTCCGCAGACCAGAAACACTGTCACTATCACGGCATGAGCTGCGTGGTAGTGCCCCGATTTGGTCTCGGGCCTGGCACTCCGGCATACTAGACCAGTTGCTCGGTGAGGGGTGTGCCCTTCGCCGGGTGCCCGGAGTGAATGCCAGCCACTCGCGAAGTCTCGCCAGAAGGCGCGTAGCTGCGCGGTGGGCCCTCCAGGCCGCGATCATCAGCAATGGTGAACCGGTGGGGCAGTGCCCTGTCGTCGTACTTTGTGTGCGGCAGCAGTGCGACACGCCCGACCGCGTGGGTCGGAGAAATCCGGACAGACGGCTCCGAACAGTTGAACACGGACATGGCCGGGTACGGTCCGGACCTGCGCTTCTGCACTTCGGGCGCCGGTTCGGATGACGGCCTCAGGCTGAGGGCCGATGCGGACGCCCGCGGGCGGTCGCAGGTCGACAGGGTTACCCCACTGCCGTGGGGGCGCCGCAGCGGTTCTACGAGTAGAAGGAATTCGAAGCAGCCATGGCGGGACAGAAGATCCGCATCAGGCTCAAGGCCTACGACCACGAGGTCATCGACTCTTCGGCGCGCAAGATCGTCGAGACGGTGAGCCGCACTGGTGCGCAGGTCGCGGGCCCGGTGCCGCTGCCGACCGAGAAGAACGTGTACTGCGTCATCCGCTCGCCGCACAAGTACAAGGACTCGCGCGAGCACTTCGAGATGCGCACGCACAAGCGGCTGATCGACATCCTCGACCCGACACCGAAGACGGTGGACTCGCTGATGCGCCTCGACCTGCCGGCCGGCGTCGACATCGAGATCAAGCTCTAAGGAACCTGAAGATCATGGGCAAGCAGATCAAGGGCGTCCTGGGCGAGAAGCTCGGCATGACCCAGGTCTGGGACGCGGACAACCGGGTAGTCCCGGTCACCGTCGTCAAGGCCGGGCCGTGCGTCGTGACCCAGGTACGCAACGCGG